>JBGPNV010000036.1:0-14576 GCA_041487695.1 Thermoplasmata archaeon
GAGGACTCGATCAAGTCCGCGTTCCTCCTGCAGGGGGCTCCGCTCCTCGACGAGCCGCTGAACCTGCTGCGGATGGAGGTCCGCGCTACCGGCCGCTACAACTCGCTTCTCCAAGCGATCGGCAGCGGCACCCACGACCTCGCCGCCCTCGAGGCGGCTCTCCAAGCGCGGTCCGGCCGGCTGTCGCCGTACATCGCGCTCCTGCGGGACGAACTAGGGCTCATCGAATCGGAAGCCCCCGTGGGTGGCGGCAGGCGGCGCGCGCGCTACGTCTTTTCCGACCCTTTTTTCGCCTTTTACTACCGGTTCGTCCCGCGCGTCCGTCCGCTCATCGAGGCTGGCAACGTCCATCGGGCGCTCGAAACCATTGGCAAGGGGCTCGAAGCCCACGTCGGGCTCGCCTTCGAGCGGGTCGCGGCACAAGGGCTGCGCGCGCTCAATGGCACGGAATGGAGAGGCGTGTCCATCGAATTCGACGAGCTCGGGCGGTGGTGGAACCGGCAGGGGGTCGAAATCGACATCGTTTCCAGCGGTGGGCCAGAGACCTTGGTCGGCGAGGTGAAGTGGGGGGACGGCCCCGTCGGACCGAGCGCAATCTCCGAGCTTGAGGCAAAGGCACGCCTGCTTGAGGGTACCGGGCGGCGCCCCATCCGGCTGGTGTTCGTCGCCCGCGACGGTTTCACAAGGCCGATGAGACGCGCCGCGGCCGGCCGAGGGGCCCTGCTTTTCGACCTGGCCGACCTGTCGGCGGTTTTTCTCGAGGCCGGGAGGAGGCGCTGAGCGATGCCTGCGCCGATCTGGGGGGCCATTTGCGCTTTTCCGCGAGGGGCGCGTGCAGGCGGCCACCTGGTGGGGCGTTGGATTGCCTTCAACCCTCACTCACGTAGAACGTGTTCCCATCCAGGTCGGCAAACTTCATGAAAACGCCCCACCCTTTGTCCGTCGCTGGCGTCGTGATCTTCACGCCGTTCTTGCGCAGCCGCTTTTCCTCGGCCTTTACGTCTTTGGCCGTGAAGGCAATCCCCGTGTTCCCGCGCTCGCGCGGGGTCGTCTCGCAGAGGTGAAGCTCGAACTTCGAGCCCTTCGAGGCGACGGTAATCCAGTGGTCGTACTGATCGCGGATCTCGAGCCCGACCTTGTCCTTCCACCACTTCGCCGATTTCTTCGAGTCCTTCACAACAACAGCCGCCGTCGATAGCCGAAGCATGGTCCTGCGCAGGGGCGCCCTAAGCGAAATACCTCACGGCCGGCGCCCCCGAGGCGCCGGCCCGTCAACGGAGCAAGGTCGGCGAGGCTACGGCGCCGGCAGACTGTCCCATTCCCTGTGCGTTGTACTTGACGCACATCAGGTACCCGTAATCATCGCCCAAGTCAAACGCCCCATTGAGCGATCCCTGCCCGAAGTGCTGGCCCGTCCCGCGTTCGGTTTGTTGGTCAAAGAGATCGCGGCAGTCCCCGGGCCTGCCCACGCCAGTCGCCACCCGAACCGAATCGACCTGTCCAAAGACCACGAGGCGGTGCTCGTGCAGGTACGGCGCCGATAGGCTGGCGCGAGGAATCCAAACGTCGTCCCGGCCGCCCTCAAACTGGGGGAATTGCACCGCCGTCCAGTCGAGCCTCGCGGTGATCCACTTCGAACCCTCGCGACAGGCTTTCTCAATGTATGGCTCTGCTCTCGCGGCCATCGACCCCATCTCGTCCCCGCCAGCGGAAGCCTCAAAGTCATAGTAGCCCCCGATTCCCAGGGATCCAACCGTGCCCCCCGGCGCGCAGGCGCGACTCACGAGCCCAAAGAGGAACTCGCCCGTCGCGGCGTCCGCCACCCAGAAGTCCCTCGAAAGAATCGTTGTGGGCGAGGCAATAGCGGACTCCAAGAGTTCCTGGTCGCCCGCGACATCGAGCCAAACCCAAGCATAGGCGACCGGCGGACTGTAGGGGAGAAGGGTCGCCGCGAGGCAGCCCACCAAGGCGAACGCGCCAAGTTGGGATTTCAGTGCGCACCCCCATCATGCCTTTGGTGGGTTCCGTATAATCCTTTCGAGGGTTGCGGGCGCCGGCCCTACCGCCCCGCGTGCGGCGCCATCAGGTGCTCGCCGCCGATGAGGATCAGCTTGCCCATCTCCGTGAGGTGGACCTGGAGACGTCCCTGCTTCGCGCGGTCGATCCCCACGAGGTTCAGCTCCTCGAGCCCCTTCGCATCGCGCCCTCCCCGGATGTGGTAAGAGAGCAGCGACTTCTCGACCCCCTGCATCTCGGAGAGCTCGTTCAGGCTCTCCACGGCGCCGCCGGCTCGCTCGAGCGTGTGGGGTAGGCGGAAATTGCACGTCGCGAAGGACCTTGGGCCGCAGAATCGGATTCCGTCCTGTCCACTCCTTCCACTCCTCGCCAAGCGTCACGATGATGGCGCTCTTGCCGCCGCCTTGGGACTTGCCCACGCCTCCGCCAGACCTTTCGCCCCCAGGAAGTCGTCGGAAACGTGGACTACCGGCTCGATCTGGGGCGCGCCCACCCACGCCTTCCTCGGCCCCCCCGTCCTTCGCGGCGTCCAGGCGTCGCTCCAGTCAAACGACTTCTCGAACAAGGTCGAGACCGCATGGTGGGCGCACCCCGCGGCGATGCGCACGTCACCGTCAGTGAACGGCGCGCCGATCGATGCGCGGATGCGAAGGAACGCCCGCCAAAGGGTCTCGCTATCCGGCGGACCGCCGCCGCGGGGCGGCGAAAACCGCTGCCACGCCGCCAAGGCTCCCTCGACGGCGCGCTTTCGAGGCGACGGCCACCCCGCGCGAGCACCCTTGAACCGAATCTCGGCCTTGGCCGCGTCGCGGATCTCCGAGGCGCCAAGGTCCAGGGCCCCCAGCACGTGCAGGTCAAACAGGTCTTTGCAAAGGCTTTGCCGCCCGATGTGGTCGTCGAGGTCCCGGCCGAAGGGCGCAGGGGCCGCGAGAAGGAGTTTCTGCGCCGCTTGTGTCGCTCGGGTAGGGACGCGCAGGGGTGCCGAGCCGCGCCATGGCGCCGGCGCGTCGTGCCATGGCTCGCTGCACTCTGTCGAGGAACCGGGCTCGCCCACATCAACGCGCACGGCGGTCTCGCCGGTGGGTCGCGCTGCGAAGCGGACGTGGGTAACCGTCGAGAATCGCTCCTTTCGAGGAGCGTCCACCGTCACGCCGCTCGCGCGGAAGACCTCGGCGAAATCTCCAAGCGCGGCCATCACCTCGCCATGCGTGCGCCATTCCAGGTCGACATCCACGCTTGCCCTGAGCGGGGGCCAAGATGCGCGGGCCTGCAGGAGGGTCCCACCCTTGAGCACGATTCCCGGGATGCGCCTGGCTACCTGGTGCGCAAGCTCGAGGGCAAGGCACGAACGCAGAGCATTGGGGGCGGCGATCGCGCGGCCCCCCTTGGGGGCTGGCCACGCGCCGGCGAAAGTCTCCGGCGGCGCGATAAGGTGCGGGTGGTCTTCACGTTTGAAGGGGCGGTCGGTCAAACCAACACCTCCGCGATCACCCGGGCCGCGCCCGTGACCCGGCGGTTCAGCCCGTTCCTCAAGCCCGGTGGGAGTTCCTCCGACAACGCCCCAGCCACCACGAAAAGCGATGGGGGGATTCCCCGCTCCTGGCAGGCGGCGAACAGGCGTCCTGCGTCCAATTCGGGGCGCTCTGACGTGAGGCGGAGCCTCACGATGGCCGCAAGCGATGGGTCATCCTGCTCAAGGAGGTCGGCAATGACCCGCTCGGGCATGGCGATACGCAGGCCCCCCTTCTGCAGCGCCGTCGATGCGAACTGTTCCTCCGATGGCCCGACGAGGACCAACCGTGCTCCCCGCGGGGCCTGGAGCTCCATCTCGCCAAATACCGCCTCGAGGAGCGTGTCTCGGTCGGCAAACGCCTCAATGTGGGGCACCTGTCTTGCCCGCCAGTGGTCGCGGAGCATCCGGGCAACCGACCCAAGGGCAAGGCCAGCGGTCTCGACGACGAGAACGGGCGCGAGCACGCCGTCCTCGCGGTCGTTTAGGAACGGGGTGGCGTCCCAAAGGACGATGGACGGCAACGCCAGTCGCGGGAGCCTCGCCTCGAGGTTCGATGCGACTTCGCGCAGCGCCGGCGAAAGCGCCGCGGCCTCGTACGCGAGGGAGTACGTTCCGCGCGAATCCCTCTCGAGCACGCCCTCCTGCACGAGCTCGGAGAGACGCGCGGATATCGTCCCCTTCGAATAGGGTGGCGAGAGAGCTTCGAGGAGGGAACTGAACGAGAGGGCGTTCGGGCCCGCCACTTGGTTGAAGCGGCGCATGATCTGCTCGCGGGTGGTGGGGCCTGCCATGAGTCTCAAAGAGACAAAAGTCTCTCAGATACTTAAGTTTCTCGGCGAAAATCGCGTTCGCATTGACCTCGACCCGGTGGCCAAAAGGGACAGCCCCCTTGGGGGCAAGGCGTGGAGGGGTTGCGGGGAGCAGCCAGGGCGCGAGGCCGTCAGATTCCGCCTTTGATTGCGGTCGGAGCGGCCCGATTCGTTCGTCCTGCCGATTGGCGGGCCGCGCTTTAGCGCGCCGCGCGTGGCGCGATCAGGTTCTCGCCGCCGATGAGGATCAGGTTGCCCATCTCCGTGAGGTGGACCTGGAGACGCCCCTGCTTGGCTCGGTCGATGCCGACGAGGTTCAGCTCCTCGAGCCCCTTCGCGTCGCGCCCTCCCCGGATGTGGTAGGAGAGCAGCGACTTCTCGACCCCCGACATCTCGGAGAGCTCGTTCAGGCTCTCGACGGCGCCGCCGGCTCGCTCAAGGGCGCGCAGGATGTTCATCTTCGACTGCGAGATCATCTCGCTGTAGGCGAACTTGAGCACGGGCAGCTGCACCGGCCCTTGCTCGCCGATCGCGAAGGCCCGCAAGCCGTGCACGAAGGCGCCCGACATGAGCGAGCACTGCAGGAGCTTGTTGGCGACCGTGACGTTGACCATCACGTCGTCGTAGTGCAGCCTCTCCGTGTGCACGACCTCGGCCATGAGGCGCAGGACTTCGGTGAGCGGCGACCCCTTGATCACCCGGCGGTCGACCTCGCACTTCATCGGCTCGAGTTTCTCGGCCATGTCGACCGCGGCCTTGGCATCCTTCTCCTCGAAAAGGAGAACGAGCTTCGTGACGGGGAACGCCTTGACGCCCGCAAGGACGGGCGCTGCGTCCGGGCCCACGCCGGCGATCTGGAGGACACGGCTTGCCAGGCTTGGCCCCTCGCCCTTTACAAGCGCGCGCCCGTATATAGCGTCTGTCGAGCCAGCCCGGCGAATTCTACAGGTCGCCGTGCCGCAGGTCGAACCGGTCCCAGCGGTCCAGCGCGTGGATGAACTCGCGGTAGCGGTCGAAGCTCACTTCGCCGGCGAGCACGACGCCCACGTGCTGGGTCTCGACGTCCCCCTCCCGGGTGACGACACGCACCTCGCGCTCCCGGTAGCGCGCCGCGATCTGCCCGCAGTGCTGCTTGCCGCCTTCCGTCAGGAGGTACGTCCTGCGGACGCGCTTGCCTCCGTTGACGTGGACGCTCTTCGCGCGCTGCACGAGCTTTTCTTCTTCGAGAAGTCGAAGCGCGTCCGACACATGCTTGATCGGGACCGCCGCGCCCGCCGCGATCCCCTCCTGCGTGTTCCACGGCCCCGAATCTTCCCCCGAAAGGAGCGACTCGCGGCTCGGCCGCTGGAGATAAAGGAGAATTTTCTCGCGCGTGTTCAGCGAAAGCTTTCGGTGCATCCCGTTTTGTCATAGGTCAAAAGCCGATATCAAGATTTCGCGCCCGCTCTTGGAAGCGGAAGTGGCGCTACCTGTAGAGAAAAAACGCGCGGACTTCGGCGGGCGGCGAAGCGTGGGCATCCACCCGGGCAAGCCCGACCCGCTCAAGTTGGACGACCCGGCCGCTTTCGGCTCGCGCCGCGGCCTCGATCCGGCCCTCGATGACGGTTCCGTCCGGCATCGCAAGGGTCGCGGGCAGCGCCTGCTCCCGGTCGTCGGGCAGCCAGTGGAGGATCGGCCCACCCCTGGCCGCCGCCAATTCGTTGTTGAGGAAAACGGCCTTCCCTTCCCCCTGCCACGTGAAATTCCCCAAATCCTTGAGCCGGAAAACCGACCCCTGGGTGAGCCTGGCCGCATCCTCGTCAGGAATAAGCGCACGACCCAGGCCCGCTTTGTCCGCCCGCAGGACAAGTTCCCGCCGCCCGGCCTCCGGGTCGTCGGGCAAGCGCGGCGGGTGGGCGACAAGGTCCGAGGGGACCCTCACGTCAACTGCCGTTGGCCGTCCGACAAAGAAGAGACGGCAGGCTTCCCTGTCGGCTCGCTTCTTGTCGATCGCGTTGAGGGTTTTCCATGAGAAGACGATGTCGACCTCCTTCACCGACGAGTCGACCCAATACGCCCGGATCGATTCGGGGCGGTACCCCCGGCGCGCGAGGGCCCGGATCGTCCCGAGCCGCACGTCGTCCCACCCGCCAAAGTCCCCCTTCTTGATGCCCGCCCACATCTTCGACGTGGAGAGCTCGAGCCCCTCAATCCTCACGCGCCCGTAGTGGATGTAGCGGGGCATCGACCACCCGAGGTGGTCGAAGAGGTACCGCTGCCTCTCCGTGTTGTTGAGGTGGTCCTTCCCCCGCAAGACGTGCGTGAGCCCCAGGTCGTGGTCGTCCACCGAGACGCTGAAGTTCATCAGCGGGTACACGCGGTAGCGCGTGCCCGTGCGCGGGTGCGGCGTGTCCTCGATGCGCAGGAGCGGGAAGTCCCGCACGGCCGGGTTCGGGTGGGAAAGGTCCGTCTGGCCGATCACGGCGGCCTTCTCGGGGCCGAAGCCGCCGGAAAGCATCGCCTCGAAGGCCTCGAGCTGGACCGCCGCGTCGAGGTGCCGGTGCGGGCAGGCCTTCTTTCCTTCCTTGAGGCGGCGCCAGTCGTCGGGCTTGCAGGTGCACACGTAGGCCTTGCCGATCTCGAGGAGCCGCTTGGCGATCTCGTAGTAGCGTTCGAACCGCGTCGACTGGACGACGACCTCGTGGACCTTGCAGCCCATCCAGGCCATGTCCTCCTCGATCATCTGGTAGGCTTCCGGCAGCACACGCGCGGGGTCCGTGTCCTCGAGGCGCAGGATGTACTTCCCCTTGTAGCGGCGGCAGTACTCGTCGTTCAGGATCGCCGCGCGCGCGTGGCCGATGTGGAGCGGCCCCGAGGGGCCCGGCGCGAACCGCATGACCACGCGCCCCTCGACTGCCCCTTCGAGGTCCGGAAGGCCCGTCATCCGTTCGGTCGTCTTTTCGATGAGGAGTTCGGGCGCCAGCGCCTCGAGCGCCTTGCGCTGCTCGGCTTCCGTGAAGGCGCCGACTTCCTCGATGACCCGGTCCACCGTCTTGGCGACCTCGCCGGCCTTGGCGCGCAGGTCACTGCGCTCGCCAAGCACGCGCGACATCACGGCGCCCTTGTCGGCCTTGCCGCCGTGGGAGAGGGCGTTCTGGAGCGCGAACTTGCGGACAGTCTCTTCCAGGTGAGGAGCCCCCTACTTCGCGCGGCTTGTCACGAAGCCCACAAGCTCGCTCAGGCAGTCTCGGGCGGGGCCGGGCCTTAGCGCCTTCAGCTTCTGCCTTGCGCCGCTGCCGTACCGGTTCGCAAGCCGACGCGCGCGGCCGAGCGCACCGCAGGATTCCATGAGCGCGCGGGCCTTGGCGATGTCGGCGGCGCTTGCCCTCGCCTTGCCAAAGACTTCCTTGAATGCGCGCAGCTCCGCGCCCCTCAGCCTGTCCAGGGTGTCGATCGCCATCACGGTGCGCTTGCCGTTTCGGATGTCCTTGCCGATCGGCTTTCCGAGGTCCTCCTCGAGCGCCCCCAAGTCGAGGAGGTCGTCCTGGATCTGGAAGGCGATTCCAAGGAGCCGCCCGTACGCTTCGAGGTCGCGGGCAAGCCCGGCGCTCCCGCCCCCCACTCGCGCGCCGCAGTAGGCGGCCGTCGAGAACATGAGCGCGGTCTTGCGCTCGATCATCTTGAGGTACTGGGCCCGCGTGACGCTTCGGGCGCGCTCGAACTCCATGTCCCACTGCTGGCCCTCGGCGATCTGCCGCACCATCGTCGCGACGCGCCCGAACAGTTCGACTTTGAGGGTGTCGGCGACGCGGGCCTCCCCGAGGACCTCGAACGCCCGCGCAAAAAGCGCGTCGCCCGCGTTGATTGCCGTCGGCTCGTCCCACTTGAGGTGCACGGTCCTTCGGTTGCGCCGCAGCTCCGAGCGGTCCATGATGTCGTCGTGGACGAGCGTGAAGTTGTGGATGAGCTCGAGAGCGACGCCGACCGGCAGCGCGGCCTTGGCCGCGCGCGGCCCCCCTACCGCCTCGGCCGCCATCTGCGTGAGCACCGGCCGCAGCCTCTTGCCCCCCGCGTTCGGGATCCATGCCATCGCCTCAGTGAGCCGCCGCTGCTCGCCCTCCTTCAGGTAGGACGCCACCGCGCGGTCGGCCTGCCTGCGGTAGGCCGCCATCACGTGGACGAGCGACCCGGCCGCCACCGCACCTTCCCCCTTGGCCGCGGCCTTCCGCTTCAGTCTTCGTCTTCGTGCGGCTCGAGCCGTCCGGCCCATGCGAGGAGCTCGTCGGAGAGCACGAGCTCGCTCTTCTGGAGGTCCGCGATCGTCCTGCACCCCGTGAGGAAGAAGGCCGCTTTCATCTCGGCGATTGCCACGTTGAGGGCCTCCTCGACGGCGTCGGCCGAGACCGTTGCCGGCTTCAGCATCTTGGAAGCCATGCCGGCCGCCGACGCGCCCAGGGCTACGGCCCGTGCGGCGTCCAGTCCGTTGCGCAAGCCCCCCGTCGCGAGGATCGGGACGCCCACATCTGCTTCAAGGACGGAGATCGGCGTGGGGATTCCCCAGTTCCAAAAGGTTTCGCCAAGGGCCGCCCGAACCGTGTCCTTCTCCTTCTCGGCCCGGTAGAATTCGACGGCCGAGAAGCTCGTGCCTCCTACGCCGCCCACGTCGATCCCCTTGACTCCCGCCGCCTTGAGCGCGAGCGCGACCTTGTGCGAGATCCCCGCCCCCGTCTCCTTCGCGACTACCGGGAACTCGCGTGCAAACTCGGCAATCTTCGCCGTGACGCCCCGGGCCTTCGTGTCCCCCTCCGGCTGCACGACCTCCTGGAGGTAGTTCAGGTGGATGAGGAGCACATCCGCGTCGACCATCGCCATCGCCTGCCTGGCGTGGTCGAGCGTGAGGCTCGTCGACCCGTGCTGGGCAATGAGCTGCGGCGCCCCGATGTTCGCCATCACGAGCGGCACGTCGAACCGCTTGACCACGCTGAATGTGTTCGCGACCTCGGGCTTCAGGAGCCCCGCCCGCTGCGAGCCGACCCCGAGCCCTACACCGACTCGCGCGGCGGCCTCCGCGAGGTTCCCGTTGATCTTCTCGGCGTCCGGGTACCCTCCCGTCATCGAGGAGATTACGAGCGGCGCCTTGAGCTTGCAGCCGAAGAGCTCGCACGAGAGGTCGACCTCGTCAAGGTCGAACTCCGGCAGCGCGCAGTGGATGAGGCTGATCCCGTCCCACCAGTTTCGGTCTGCGCGGCTCTTCTCGTTGAGCACAATCTCCACGTGCTCGGCCTTCCTGGAGACCGTCTGGGCCTTCTCCTTGTCCCCCGGGGTCACGTCCATCGGCGGCATCCCTTCACCTCGCCACGACACCGGGCGGCACGACCTCGGTGCCCACCACGTCCTTCCCCTTGAGCGCGTCCTCGACCCGTCCCGGGACGAGCCCGTTCACGATGCGCACGCGCGCGCCCCCGAAGGCGATCGCCTGCGCGGCCTTGAGCTTGGACGCCATCGCCCCGGTCACGTCGGCGGCCCTTCCCAAGACTTGGGGAATTGCAACCTTGTCGGACGCCTTCAACCTTTGGATGAGCGCGGCGCCAGGCGCCTCCGGGTCCCGGTCGAAGACCCCGTCGACATCGACGGCAAACACCACGAGCGTCGGGTGCAGGTGCCTCGAGAGCGCGAAGGCAATCTCGTCGGCCGAGAGGATCGAAACGCCGAACGTGTCGTCGAGTACCACATCGCCGTGCGAGACCGGCACGAGCCCCCTTCCGAGCGCCGCGTCGAAGATTTCCCAGTCGATTTTTTTGAGCGCGCCTTCTCGCATCGTCGCGACTGCCGAAGGCGGCAGCGGCCACGGGGCTGCCCCCGCGTCCGCGAGCGCCTCCATTACGAGCCCGTTAAGGCGCGCGACCGATGCGCGGACCTCGGCGGCGCCCTTCAGCGCGCCCTTGGCGACAAGCCCCCTCTTCAAGGCGTACTTGGCCGCCCCCGGGTGCCCGAACGAGCCCGCACCGTGGAGCACGATCGTCTCGCCGCCTGCAGCCACGACCTCGCGGGCAAGCCTTGCAAGAACATCGGCCTGCACGACGCCCTCCTGCGCGTCCTTCTTCGTGATCACGGAGCCGCCAAGCTTCACAATCTTGATCGGCGCCCCGCTGGCCCCGGGCCCCTTGCGCGCCATGACTTGTCCGCCCGTCCCTGCCCGTTTTTTGGGTCGCGCGGCCAACCCGGGTTTGCCATAGTAATCTTTTGTAGGCGTGGGGAGGCGAATCGAGGCCCCCGGCGACAGGAGCCAGGCGTCCCAAACCCCCCTCGCAATGCCCTTATAGGGGAGGCCCTATACGCGGCC
The DNA here is from genome assembly GCA_041487695.1 of Thermoplasmata archaeon. Classification (GTDB taxonomy): domain Archaea; phylum Thermoplasmatota; class DTKX01; order DTKX01; family DATEUP01; genus DATEUP01. Next base: position 10,661 of record JBGPNV010000036.1, read on the forward strand.
CCTTGCCCCAGGGGGCTTCTCAGTGATCCGATTCGGCCCAAGCGGAATACCCCTCTCATGTAAAGGCAGGACGCCGCGCGACGGCATCGAAGATGTCCACAATTTGGGCCTCAACGCAATCGAACTGCAGTTCGTCCGCGTCAACGTCGAAGAGCGCTACGCCCACGAGCACGAGTTTGGCAAGAAGCGGCGCGAGGTCGAGGGGCAGATCATCGTCGATGTCCTGCGCCAGCAGGAGCTCCCCGTGCCGGAGAAGAAGCTCGCGAAGCCGAAGCCCAAGAAGAAGGGGAAGGCTGGCGAGGAGCCCGAGCCGGAGAGCGAGCCGGCGGCCAAGGGTCCCCAACTCCTCCCCGTCCCGAACGAGCAGGCGCCCATCGAGCCCGGCGACGTCCTCAAGGTCCTCCACACCTCGGTCGGCGCCGACTACGCCGACCTTGCCGACACGGGCCAGCTTGCGCGCAACCTTGACGTCCACCTCACGATCCACGCGCCGTACTACATGGACCTCCTCGGCGACGACTTCGTCGCAACCCGCTCGATGGACGCGGTCGTCTACGGCGGGGTCGTCGCCGACGCGCTCGGCGCCCGGCTCCTTGTCACGCACCTCGGCCTCTACCACATGCCCGAACGCTCCGAGGCCATGAAGAGCGTCCTTGCCAAGCTCAAGGAAATCGAGACGGCCTACGCCGCCCGCAAGATCCATGCGAAGCTCGGCCTCGAGACCTCGGGCAAGCAGATGGTCTTCGGCCAGCTCGACGAGGTCCTCACCGTCTGCGACAGGGTGAAGCGCTGCCAGCCCGTCCTCAACTTCGCGCACATCCACGCGCGCGAGAAGGGGCTCCTCAAGCGCCAGGAAGAGTTCCAGGACGTGTTTGACCGCACGAAGGAGATCACGAAGTCCGACGTGTTCTACACGCAGTTCTCCGGCGTCCAGCACGAAGGGGGCAACGAACGGCGCTACACGCCGATCAAGAAGGGCGACCTGCGCTTCGAGCCGCTCGCCGAGTGCATGCTCGAGAACGCCTTCGATGTGACGGTCATTTCGTCCTCGCCCCTCATGGAGCACGACGCGATGTACATGAAAGTCATCTACGAGCGCCTGGCTCTCCGCAAGGAGATGAAGCTCACCCGCGGCAAGGCGGTCCTCGCGCACTGAAGAGTGCGCCCCCCTGGGGTGGCCCCAACGGACGCGCGCGCGGTTCACCGGTACCTCCTTGCCGAGGTCCGCCACGCCGTGGAGGGCGTCGACCCCAAGGTCACCGCTTGGGCCGTCGGCCGGATCCTGCGCTCGAGGCGAATCTTCGTCTTTGGGGCCGGCCGCTCGGGGTTCATCGCGCGCTGCTTCACCATGCGGCTCAAACACCTGGGGATGCCCATCGTCCGCATGTCGATCGACCCCACGACGCCCCCCGGCAAACAGGACTGCGCCGTCATCATCTCGGGGACCGGCGAAACGCCCTCCTCGGTGGACTACGCGAACCTCGCGCACGGCCGGGGCGCGCCCGTCATCGCCATCACTGCGCACGGCGATTCGTCCATCGCCCGCCTCGGCTCCAGGGTCGTCCTCCTGAAGCTCCCCCAAGGGGCAAAGCAGCGGCGGCTCGCGCCCCTCGGGACCGTGTTCGAGGAGGCCGCCCTCGTGTACCTCGATGGGATCGTAGCTGTCCTCATGGAGGAGCTGGCCCAGTCTGAGCAAGACCTTCGCCGGCGCCACGGCGTGACCCGCTGACGGGACGAAGAGGCTCTCGTTAGCCAAAGCGTTAAGTAGGCTCAAGGCGGGTGAAAGGCCCGTCGATTATGGCTTTCCGAACTGCGGCCCTGGCCATCCTCCTCTTTGTTGCGTTTCTTGCTCCGACAGTCGCCTTGGCGCCCCTCGCGGCCGCCGGGGATCTCGCCGACCCCGACATGGAAGACAAGGCCGACGACTCGGCCTCCGGGCGCCAGGCCCGCGACCTCATCGCGGGGTGGACGGGCAACGAGACGGTGGACGGAATCGAGTTCGACCTCAAGATGTCGGCCCTCGAGCCCTTTACCCCCTACTCGGACTGGCAGAACCTGCCCGTCGTGTACTACGAGTTCTTCTTTGACGTGATCACCCCGCAGGGGCTCGCCTCCTACGCCGTGAAGGCGACCATCCCCATGCACGGGCCGCTTGCGGCGGACGCGAGCTATGACCTCCTCACCGTCACCTACGGCTCCCAGGGGGCCGTCCTCAACGAGACGGCGTTTGACCAGCCGACGGGGCACTACACCGTGAACGCTGCGACGATCTCGTTCACGGTGGCCAAGACCCAGATCGGCGACCCCGCGCGCGGCGACACGATCGAAGGGATTTGGGCCCGTACGCAGAGCGCCTCGCAGCGGAACACCGGCGACGCGATCACGGAAGACACGATGCTCTCCCATGTCTCGCCCGGGCGCTCGTACACACTCTCGGGTGGCGAGACGTTCTACGCGATCTCGATCACCGTGACGTCGGCGACCTCCGTGAACGCCTCGCCCGAGGACGCCGCGCACTTTGACTTCGTCCTCCACAGCGACAGCGAGAAGTCCGCCGACGTGCAGGTCCGCAACGCCACGGCGCTGCCGGCCAACTGGACGATGTCGACCGACCACCCGTTCTACACCGTGGACGCCAACGGGAACACGACGGGCCAGATCACGATTACGCCCGGCGGCAACATCACGAATGTGACCCGGCGCATTACGGTCAACGGCCAGTTCAAAACCGACCAGAACGAAACCCGTGCCACCGAGAACACGCAGACCCTCTCGATCCTCGTCCCCCCCGCGCCGGGAGGCGGCGGCGGTGGCGGTGGCGGTGGGGGTGCCGGTGGCAAGAAGGGCCAGGACAACACGATGGTCCTCGTGGCCGGAGGCTTGGCGGCGTTCGGGGGCGTTGGCGCGCTCTATTGGTACGTAGGGATCTTCCAGCCGGCGCGGCGCCGTTCGCGCGCGAAGGCGTCGTTTTCCAAGATTGCCCAGCAGCGGCTCGGCAAGGCGCCGCGCAGCGGCGCGCTCCCCGGAGGCGGCCCCAGGCCCCTGCCGGGCGGCAGGCCAGGCGGGGCCCCCACGCGCCCGCTGGTACCGCGCGGCGGCGGGTCCTCGCCGCCGGGCCCGAGCCTGCCCCGTACACCGGGCGGACCCTCGGGGCGCCCACTTCCGCCGAGGCGGTAATCGGCATTTCGCGGCGCTCAAGCCAGCCGCACGGAATCCTCGACACCTTCTCTACTCCCAGAAGGAAAGTCTTAAGAACGACGCCGCGGTGCGCGGACTGCTGGCCATGAGTTCCTGCAAGATGTTCAGCCACAAGTGGGACTACGCCGCCGGCGGCACGCGCGCTTGCAAGCGCTGCGGCGTCCGCGAGCGGTTCAACACCCTCTCCAGCGAATGGCAAGGGGCCTGAAGGCCCCGCGCGGCCGGCGAGGTCTAAAGACCCCGCCGCCCTTTCGCGCGGCGCTCCCCGCATGCCACGCTCCAGCCCGCCGCCCCAGGGGGCGGCCGACCGCTTCACCCTGGGCGTGCTCTACGTCGCGGCGGCCGGCATCCTCTACGGCACCCTCGTGATCCTCGCGAAGCTTGCCTACGCAACGAGCATCGCCCCGCTCCCGCTCCTCGTCCTGCGCTACGGCCTTGCCGCCGCGGTCATGTGGGCCGCCCTCGCGCTCCTTCGCCCCGACCTCTTGCGCCTGCGCCCCCGCGAGCGAGCCCTCGGCCTCGCGCTTGGCCTCCTCTACGCTTCGCAGAGCTTCGTGTATTTCTGGGGGTTCCAAACCGTCGACGCGGCCGTCACGGGGATTCTGTTCAACACCTTTCCACTCTGGGTCGCGCTCTTTGCCGCGGCGTTCTTGGCCGAGAAGATCAGCCTGGAGGTTGGCCTCGCCCTGGGCCTTGGCGTCGTGGGCACGGCGCTCAC
>JBGPNV010000037.1:0-14488 GCA_041487695.1 Thermoplasmata archaeon
GGCGCCGGTGCGGCTCGATTGGCTTGCCATCACCTACCACGGGATCGCGGACCTTGCTTGGTCCGTCGACGGGGGGCCGTGGTCCAGCCTGTCAATGGCAAGCGTGTGGAGTTTTGCTGCGCCGCTTCAGGGCGGGCCCAACCTCTTCACCCTGCGCGCGCGCGACACGACGGGGGCCCTTGCGTCGCGGAGCGTGAACGTGAGCCGCGATACGTTCCCCCCCAGCGCCCCGGGCACCCCGCAGGGGCCCTCAATCACCTCGGCCGTGGGCGCCACCTGGGCGTGGGCGCCGGCCAGCGACGTGGGGCTCGGGGTCGACCACTACCTCGTCGACGCGGGCACGACGCCGGGCGCCAGCGACCTCGTAGCTGGCCAGCCGACCGACGGGCCGGCGTACACGATCGGCGTTCTCCCCGAGGTGGCGAGCGTGTACCTGCGCGTCCGCGCGGTCGACGGGGCGGGGCTCGTGGGGCCGCCTTCGGCCCTCTCCGAACGCACGCTTGTCGACCGGGTCCCGCCCGGGGGCTTCGCGTTCCGCGGACCGGGGTTGTACGTGAACACTTCGAGCGTGCTATTCAACTGGTCGACGCCCGACGAGGTGGGCTCGTGGGTCGCCTACTACATCGTCCTTATCGGCACGGCCGCCGGGGCGGCGAACGTTGCGGACACGACCTCGCTCAATACGAGCTTCGCGGTCTCGGGGCTCCAGAGCGGCCAACGGTACTATGCGTCCGTGATCGCCGTGGACGGCGCGGGGAACACCGGGCCGGTCGTGACCTCCGCCGGCACGCTCGTCGACCTCGACGCGCCGGGGCCGCCGGGGGCGCTCAGCGCCCCGCCGGAGTGGACGAACGAGGCTGCCTTTGGCTGGACGTGGACCGCGGCCGCGGACCCCCTCACCGGGGTCTGGGGCTACCGCGTGCGGGTCGGCAGCGCGCGGGGCCTCGACGACGTGGCGACTGTGGAGGTCGCGGAGAGGGCCTTCACCTTCGCGTTGGGCGAGGACGGGCACGCGTACTATGTCAGGGTGGCCGCGCTCGACCTTGCGGGCAATGAGGGGCCGGCCGTGTTTGGCGGGCCCGTGCGCGTCGACCGCTCGCCGCCCGGGACCGTCGTGCTGCCCGCGCTTGGGCCCTTCGTCTCGCAGCCGGGCCTCACCGTCGAGTGGAGGGCCCCTCAGGACCGGCCCGCCTCGGGCGCCTCCGGCCTCGGCCGGTACGAGGTGACAATCGTGGAGGGCGGCTCGCCGCGCACGATCTCGCGGTCGGCAAACTACACGCAGCTTTCCCTGCGGGACGGCGTCGCTTACGAGGTCCATGTCCTCGCCATCGACAATGCGGGGAACCGGGGGATGGACGCGGTGCTCGCGTTCACGGCAGACATGACGGGGCCGTCTGCCCCGGGGGGCGTCGGGCTCGAAGGCGCGACGGCCGGCGGCCAGATGACGGTGCAGTGGCAGGCCGCCCATGATGCGGCCTCCGGCGTCGCCGAATACCGGGTCAAGGTCGGCACCCACGCGGGGGCGGAAGACGTGGTGGGCGCGCGGTCGCTTCCCGGGACCTCGATCACCTTCCCCGCGGAAACCGGGAAGGACTACTTCGTGACCGTCTGGACAGTCGACGGCGCGGGCAACGAGGGCCCGCCGGCCGAGGCCGGCCCGTTCCGCGTGCAAACGCCTTTGGAGATTTCCGTGACGTCGCCCACGGGCTTGCTCTTCGTGCTGGCGGCGGCAGGCATCGCCACGGGCGCGGTCGGCGTGGCCGTCCGGGTCGTCGCGAGGCGCCGGTCGAAAAACCGGAAGCGCGCGCCTTAGGGTTTCACCGTGAAGCCGTCGGCGACGCGGACGCGGAAGCCGCGCACCTCGCCGCCCGATTCGGACTTCGCGTCGACCACGGAGAGCGAGAGGAGCGCCCAGATCGGGGCGCCCACCATCTTGACAAGCTTCTCCGTCCCGGCTTCGTCGCCTTTGGTCACGAGGAATACACAGCCGCCGAGGCGAGCACCCGCGAGCTTCATGGCGAGCATGGACGCCTTCAGCGTCGCGCCGGTGGAGATGATCGAATCGACGAACCAGTAGGTCTTGCCCTCCTCGAGGCCGTTGAACGAGAGGTTGGACTCGGAGTAGCCGGTGCGTCGCCGGACGACAATCTCGCCGGGGACCTTGTACTCCTTCTTGCGCGCGATGAAGAGCGGGGCCTTGATCAGGTTGGCCACGGCAAAGGCAAGCGGGATGCCCATGGCCTCGACGGTAATCACGCCGTCCACGGGCCCGCGGGCGGAGCCCTCCGGGAAGGCGAGCTCGACACAGTCGGACGCGAGGGCGGAGACAAACGCGGTGTCGAGGTGCGGGAAGCCGTCGAGCACGGGGTGCGTCACGTAGGCGTAGTCGCCCATCGCGACGACCTGGGCTTGGGAGAGCTCGGCCTTGAGGCGGGCCTTGGCCGACTTGCCTTCGTCGGTGTGGGGGGCGGGGATTGCGGTCATGGGAATCCTCTGCACGCGGCGCGCGTTTTTGAAACCTTTGGGGCGCCACGCGCGCGGGGGCGGGGGGCCCCAAGGTACTTGCGCCCCCGGCGCCGCTACCCTCAGGCGAGAGCGTGACGGGGGTGAAGGGGCGTGCGGACGTCCTCGTCCCGGTCCACAAGGGCACGATCGCCGAGCTTCTCGTCGCAAATGCCCTCATCGTGCAAAGCGCCGGCCAAGTCAAGGTGTTCCGCCCGTGGCCGGACGACCACGGTGCGGATTTCCGCCTGGCGCACAGGGGCGACCCCCGGAGCCTGGAGCTCCAGGTCAAGTCGGATTTTGCGCCGGCCCGCGGCAATGCCTTCCACTTCATCATCGAAATCGCCGACTTGCCCACAAGCCGCTCCGCCTACCGCGTGCTTGCCTGCGCCGTGGACGAGGCGGCGGGCCATCTTCGCGATGCGCTCTGGCTGATTCCGGGGGACGCGTTTCCCCGCGGGGGCAGCCGGGGCGCCACGTTCAGCTGGTCGCCACCCGTCGGTAACCGGAGGCCTTCCAAGTGGGACCGGTACCGATTGGACCTTCGGCAGCTGGGGCCCGCGGTCGAACAAACCCTTCAAGGCCCCGGGCGCCGACCTCGGAGGCCCGCGGGGGCCGTACGGGAGCTCGCGCCGGCCACCAAGGGCTTCGTGATCGAGAATGCCGTGATCGTGGCCGCGGCCCTGGGCAGCGATGGCCGCGTCTGTGCCTTCCGGCCCGCGGCCGACGTCGTGGGGCTCGACTTGGCTTTCCAATCGCTGGACGGTCGGGTCCAGGTGGCCGCTCAGGTCAAGGGTGACTTTGTCCAAGCGGACCGCGAGGCGGTCGACTCGTTTATCGATGCGCGGACCTTCCGCGCGCGTGAGGACCGGCTGCTCATCGTCGCCCCGTACCTGCCCGCCGAGTTGCGGCTTGCCAAGACCTCGTGGTTGATGACGACGGCCGAGTTCGCCGCACGGGCCAAGCGCCGCCCCGGAGGACTCGAGTTTTACGGGTCGCCCCGAGAGGGGGCGAAGGACACGTTCGCGGAATTTCGGATTCCCGCTGCGCGGCTGGGCGAGGCGATTGAGAGGTGCATCGCCGTGCGGGTGCGAAGCGGCCCCTCGGCGCGGCTCCCGACGGGCGCGGCTGCGGCCAGGGACGGCGCCCGTCGGGCGAGGCGAAAGGGAAGGTAGGATCCCGCCGGGCGAGGGACCGCATGCGCCGCGTGCCCGCCGGGGCGCGCGCGGGCCGGCTCAAGGTCCCTTCGGCAAGAACCGGTCGCGCACCATCATCGGGATGGGCGGCAAGATGCCCGCGGCGAGCAGCTCCTTGCGCACCGCTTGGTGGACCTCCGACAGGATGAACGGCTGGTTCTCCGGCTCGTCGATCCAGAAGAGCACTTCGAGGCGCGTGGCCCACTCGTCGCTCTTCACGACGAAGCGCACTTCGCGTTTGCGCGGTTCGTCGATCACGACCCGGGGGTTGGCGCCAAGCGCCTTGAGGATGAGGTCCTTGGCCTTGTCCGTGTCGAAGGTGTAGTCGATCGAGAGGAAGACCGAGGCGACCGTTTCCTTTTTGCCGCCCGTCAGGTTGATGATGTTCTCGCGGAGCAGGTTCACGTTGGGCAGGATGATCTCATTCCGGTCGTAGGTCTTGAGGTGCGTCGTGCGGGCGGTGACCTCGGTCACGACGCCGGTGAGGTCCCCGACCTGGATCGAGTCGCCGATGCGGTACACCTTTCCGCCCATGATGAGGATGCCCGCAAACCAGCTCTCCGCGAGGTCCTGGAGGAGGATCGAGAGGACGAGGGCGCCCACGCCGATGCCGGCGGCAAGGCCCGAGACGTCCACGTTGAGGACGAAGAGCACGAGGAGCAGGGCGACGACGAAGATGACGCCTTGGAAAAGGCGCCGCGTGAGCAGGAGCTTCCCCTGCGAGGTCCCGTGCGTGTGCCTTGTGATTCCTGCGAAGAACCTGTCGACAAAGATGCCGACCGACAGGGCGGTCGCCACGACGGCCGAAAGCGCGACAACCTCGTAGGGGTTCGAGAGGTCGACCACCCGCGCACGCCCCGGCGGAAGGAGCGTTCGGGCGCGCTATAAGGCCGTCCCTTCGAGGCGCCGGCAAGCCGGGGAAACGACCGCAGGGGGGCAAGGTTTTACTTCCCTTTGCGCGCCTCCCCTTTCCGATGCCAGGCCGCCCGTGCTTCATCATCCCGCCGCACATCACCGAGTCGATCGCACGCAACGGGTCCAAGCGCCAGAAGGCTCGCGCGTTCGCGTCGATGGCGGCAAGCGAAAGGATCCGCGGGCGCCGCGAGGCGCTGGGGGGCCTGCCGCGGGGGCTCCACCCGGCCTGCGCCGAGAAGCAGCGCACGGTTTTTGACGCGCTCCACCAAACGCAGCCCCCCTACAAACTCGCCAGGCGCGAGGAGGACAGCGCGACGAAGGACGTCGCGGTGAACGAGGCCTTTGACGGCGCGGGTGCGACCTTCGACCTCTACGACCAGGCGTTCGACCGGTGTTCCATCGACGGGCGCGGCCTTGCGATCCTGTCGGTCGTCCACTTCGCGACTTCGTTCGACAACGCGTTCTGGGACGGCGCTCAGATGGTCTACGGCGACGGGGACGGCGACCTCTTCGGCCGCTTCACCGCGTCGGTCGATGTGATCGGCCACGAACTCACGCACGGCGTGACGCAATACGAGGCCGGCCTCGAGTATGAAGGCCAGCCGGGGGCGCTCAACGAATCCTTCTCGGACGTTTTCGGCTCGCTCGTCAAGCAGCGGCTGCTCGGCCAAAGGGCGGATGCAGCGGACTGGCTGATCGGAGCCGAGCTCCTCACGAAGAACGTGGAGGGCGTGGCCCTGCGTTCGATGAAGGCGCCCGGGACCGCCTACGACGACGACGTCCTTGGCAAGGACCCGCAGCCGGCGCATATGCGCGGCTACGTCAAGACAATGCAGGACAACGGCGGCGTGCACATCAACTCGGGGATCCCGAACAAGGCGTTCTTTGAGGCCGCCACTGGGATCGGCGGCGCCGCGTGGGAGAAACCCGGACGGATCTGGTACGAGGCGCTCACGGGGCGGCTGAACGCCTCATCGAACTTCGGGAAGTGCGCGCGGGCCACGGCTTCGGCGGCGGGCCACCTCTACGGCGCAGGCAGCAACGAGGAGAAAGCTGTCGCCAGAGCGTGGAAGGCCGTCGGCGTGCGCGCGGCTTCGAAGTGAGGGGGCCTCCCTTGAAAGTGCGCCTGGTGCGGACCGGTGGTGTCGCGGGTGTCCGCGTCGTGAGCGAGATTGAATCAGGCGACCTTACCCAGGACGAGTCCCTGCGGCTTGACAAGCTCGTCAAAGGCGCGGAGTGGTCGGGCCTTCCCACCAAGACGATGCGCAAGCCGCAAGCGCGCGACCTCATGGAGTACGCGATCACGCTCGGAGGGGGAGCGCAGCAAAGGACGATCGTAGGAGACGACATCACGCTGCCGCCGGAGGCGCGCGAGCTCGTCGCGTTCGTCATCGAGCGCGGGCGGCACCTGAAGGCCGCGCGGCGGTAGGCGAGCCGGGACCGTGCGGGCCGGTTCCCGCCGTCCATGGCGGGAACCGAATCGAAGGCTGGCGGCGCTGGGCGCCCCCATGAATAAATCCCGCCGAAGACTATGGAAGGTCTTGGAGGAAAGAATGCGCGCGACTTTATGGAGAGCCACGGAAATCCTCACCCTCCTGATTGGCCTTCTGCCCTGGACCCTCCTTTCGGCGGAAGCCGCCACCGCTGACGGTGTCCTTTGAAGTCCCGAACAGGGCGGACGGTTGATCGTCGAGGCGGACGTCCAAAATGAGGATGGCATGTTCGCCCTACAGTTCTTCGAGCTTAGCGCGTCGACGGAATGGGGCCCCCCTCCCAATCTCGAGCACCGGAAGGAGGCCGACGGCAACCCTTCCGCCAACCTTGCGCCCGGGCAGCATCTCACTGTCCACTTCACGTTTGATGTGCCTTGGGGAACCGCTGGCAAGTCCTTCACATTGCACCTAATGGTTTTTGCCGGGGACGAAATGAGGCCGCCCTGTCTCCAGGAGATTCGTGCGCTCCCCTTCCAGGTAAAAGACAACGCGGTTGCCCAGCTCTTGACCTTCCTTACCGCGCCGTCGGTGCTGATTGTCGCCGCAATCGCGGCGGCCTGCTTCACGGCAGCCGGTCTGCTGGGCCGGCGCTGGTCCCTGAAGGTGGACGAGGCGCAGCCGCCCAGGGTAACGGGGGGAAAGCCGCGCACCGCCGCTGAGGAGCATCGCCGCGGGCGCTCTCGACGTTGAAGACGACGCGGCCAAGGCCCGGCGCAGGCCGGTCGATCGGCCTCGCGCCCCTCAGGGCGTATGCAGGCGCAGGTAGAGGTCCAACGTGCCCGTAAGCACAGGCAGCCCAAGCCCGAGCAGGGGAATGACAACGGAAAGCCCCCGCCGCGTGGGGCCCTCGCTTACGGCCCACAGCCCGCGCCCGACGACGGATCCCGCCACCAGAGCGGGGCCCGCCGCGAGCCCGAAGACGAGCCCGGGGCCGCTCAGGTTCCAAACGAGGGCGGACAAGAGCCCCAAGGTGAGGCCCGCGGCCCCGAGGGCGGCAGGCTCGGGGACGGCCTTCCGCTGCAGAAAGAGGAGGACGGCGGCCGCCGGAAGGATCGGCACGGGCAGCCAGTTGGCGGGGTTGCCGAGGGCGCCGAGCACTCGAGCAACGGCGAACGCGTACGAGAAAGTCAGGGATGTAACCAGCAGCACGACCACAAGGAAATCCCGCGGCCTCTTCACGAACCCGCGCACGAGCGCGAACCCGAAGCCGGCGGCCAGGGCCGCAAGGGCGGGGAAGACCGCGTTGGACTGGGTGAGGTTCCAGGACAAGTAGATCCGGTACATGTGCTGCAGAGGGGCCTCGGCCGCAATCGTTGGGATCGCGGAGATGGCCCGCACAGTTTCCGGCGAGCTGTTGTGGGCGAAGGGCCCCAGGGTCACCGTCATCGCGGTCGCAAGGACAAGCGACCCAAACACGGCGGTGCCCGCGGGCGACAAGGGACAGAGCGGGCGCAGCGCCAGGCGACAGGCGAGGTACCCGAGCGCCGCGAGGAAGAACCCCCACCACAGGACGGCGTGGGGCGTCGACCAACTCGTCTCGTCGAGGCCGAAGGCCCCGTGCCAGGCCGAATCCAGGACCCCCGCGAGGCCGAGACACACGAGCCCGGCCCCGACCATCGACAGGGGATAGGGGACCTCTTCTTTCAAGCCGGGAAAGTGGACTCCGGGGCCCAAGCACCGCCGGAGGCGCGCCGAGAATTGGATCGAGATGGCAGCCGCGCCCGCCATCCCCGCCATCGAATACATGAAAACGTGCGGCGGCGACGCGAAGGCGTCGAACAGCTGCGTCCAGTGCCACAACCGGTCCCACGGTGCGCCGACAAGGGCGCCGGCGATGAAGAACCACATCGACAGGTAGAGCCTGCGACGGGCGGCGTCCGCGTCGGCCCCTGTGGGCTGCGGCGCGGCGGAAGACGCAGGGGTCGGAATCAGTCCGGAGGCAACCGACATCGCCCTCCCAAGTGGCCCCCGGCGCTTGATTGTTGCGACGACCTCCCGCGAATCGCTTTGAGGGGGCGCCGGGGCGCAGGGCCCGTTTGCCGGTAAGGCCGTGCCTCGGCCCGAGGCAAGGGACACGTCCCTACCAGTGGGTGAAGGAGTACGAACCTGCCGCCGAGGGCGCCAAAAAACCGTCAGCGGCCCCGAGGCGCCTTCTTGGAGCGCCGCGCGGCGTTCTCGGCCAAGCGCACTTTCACGATGCGTTTGATGAGCCCCGCGGGCAGGGGCTTCTCGGGGGTGAACTGGAGCGTGCCTTTCCCCGCCTTGAAAGGTTTCAGTTCGGCAGCGAACTGGCTGCGCACCTTCGCGCTCCCCACGAAAAGGCTGCAGTGGTCCTTGAACGCGGCATAGTACACGAGCATCCCGTCCTGCCGAAAGGCCGGCATGCCGTAGCTGATCACTTCGCCGGCTTCGGGGGCGGCGGCCTTGATCGCCTTGCGCAGCCGCTGCAGGGCGGCCCGGGGCTTGGGGGGCACGCGCGCAAGGTACTCGTCGACGGTTAGGGGTCGAACCGGCTTCGCGCTTGCCATGGCGGCCCGAGCCAAGGCAGAAGGCTTAACGCTTGCGCCGCCGGCCGGCCACCGCGCCGAGGCCGCCGACCACCGCGAGGGCAAACGACGCCTCGAAGCCGGGGAGGAAGCCCTTGCCCGCAGGCGCAGGCGCCGTAATCGCGACGGTGCTCGTGGCGTTCGCGCTTTCGGCACCCGCGTTGTCGCGCACGCGGATTTTGACCGTGTACGTTCCGGCCGCAGCATACGTGTGCGCAACCGTCGACGTGGTCACCCAGTCGGAATTGGCGCCGTCGCCGAAGTCGAAGTAGTAGGCGGCAACCGTGCCGTCGGCGTCGGTCGACCCGGCCGCCGAGATCGTGAGCGCTTTGCCCGGCTCGCCCGAGGCCGTGGCGTTGGCGGCCACGGCCGTTGGCGGCGCGTCAGCCACAACCGTTACGCTTGCCGCGTTGTTCGCCTCGTTGGCCTCGGGGATCGAGTGCGAGGCGTCCGCGGTGGCCGTGAGCGTGGTCGTGCCCGGCAGCGCCGTCCAGCTGAACGTCGCGACCTCGCTGCCAGAGGGCCCGATCGACACCGTCCTGGTCTGGTTCGTCGCGCCGTCCGAGAGGCTCACGACAACATCCGCGGAGGTCGCCAGCCCCAGGTTCCGGACCGTGACGATGACGGAGACGGCCGTGCCGGACGGCGGGTGCGCGACCGAGACCGAGATGTCCGCCGACGCGAGCGCGAAGTCGGCAAGCTCGAGGCGCGCTTCGATCCCGAGCGTCCCCGTGGTCGTGCCATCCCCGCCGGTGGCGGTGAGCATCGGCGACCAGACGAGCAGCCCCGTGAGCGCGGTGGGGACGGAGACGTTCACGCTGAAGTTCGCGCTTCCCCCCGCGTCGAGCGGGAACGAGGTGGCCGAAAGCGCGACGGCCCATCCGGTCGGTGCGGCCGGCGCCGCCACCGTGACGACGTCCCGGTTGTTGCCGGCGTTCGTCACCGTGATGTTGAAGCGCGCCGAGGTGCCCGGCGGCGTCGTGAGCGAGGGCGCAGACGACGAGAGCTGCGGGGCGAACACCTGCGCCTTGACCGCCGTCGAGAGGACGAGCGTCGCGTTGGGGGCGGCCTTCCGGAAGGAGCTCGCATTGAGCCATGTGGTTTCGGCGGCGAGGGGCGGGGCGTTGTGCGGCGCGCGCACCGTCACGTTCACGGTAGTGAAATTGCCCGGGCCGAGCGAGACGTTGTCCGGGGAGACCTGGACGTTCCACCCGAGCGAGGAGGTCAAGGTGAGGTTGAGGATGTCGGGGAGGTTCCCGAGGCTGCCCACGCGGACCTGGTAGGTCACGGCCGCGTCCTCATCGACTTGTGCGGCGGTCGTCGTGGCGTCGAGCGTCGGCTCGTAGCGGCCGGGCGGGTAGGCGAAGAATGTGAGGTTCTTCCAGTCGCAGACGCCGAGCCCCTCGTCCATCGTGGCGCGCAAGACCACGGTGCCGGGCTCGCTTGACGGGTCCATCAGCACGTTGGTGTAAACGTACGTGGTGTCGGCGAAGCTAAGGTACACCGGGCCCGTGCTCACACTCGAGTTGATCGGCGTGCCGTTCAGGTACTCGAGCGACGCATGGACCGTGATCGCGGAGGCGTTTGGCTCGTTGCCCGGGTAGATCAGGTCGACAGCGCCGGAGTCGTTGAACCCGTCGCGGTCCATGTCGTTCGGGCCCACGAGCCCATTCGTTGCGAAGCCGGGGTTGGTGCACGCTTGCGCGAAGGCCCCGACTGCGAGGGTCGCCAACAGCCCCAGTGCCAACCCCAGCCCAAGGAGAACGACACGCTCCCCCTTCCTTGCAGCCACCACAACACCCGGCCCGTGCGAGCCGGTGCCGCCTTTATGAACATTCTTCACAAGGTCACGCGGGTGGAGCCAACCCGGGCGGCCCGGAAGGCGCGCATCGGCCGCGCTGGGCAGCGTCGGGGCCGTCACCCCGCGGCGTCCATCCGTCCGGCCCTCGCCGCGAGGGGGAGCGCGCGCCCCCTTCTCAAAACGAGAGACCAACCCTTGGAGGCGCAGGGAAAGGTATATGGCGGGCCGGCAGGAGAAGAGCGAATCGATAGAGGCCGGAGGCGAGGGCGATGGGACGAGCCAAAGCGGAGCACGGCCCTTGTGACGGGGGGGAGAGGCGGTGACGCAATCGATGCACGAAGCCCCGGAGTGCCCGGCCTGCCATGGCCCCATCGAGGTCGACTGGCGCGCCTGTCCCGAGTGTGGTGCCGAGTTTGGGCGCGCCGGGCCTCGCCTCACGCCGGGGCAAAACGCCTCCGCGCTCCCGAGCTTGGACACCGGGGAGGTTGCGTTCGTGCCGGTGCTCGGCGGCGCCAGGCGCCCGATCACCTTCGTCGAGGTTGGCCCCGCGCGGACCTCGGGGCCGAGCGTCTCCTTGGCGTCGCTCGCCGTGCACGCCGCCGAAGCCGACCGGATCCCCCAGGAGCCTCTCACGGAAGGGGCGCGCAAGCCCGTCACGGTCCTCCACGAGGAGGAAGTGGAGGCGCCTCTGGAGCTGCCCGAAAAGGCCCGGGCCGGGGGCGGCGAGGTCGCGGTGCCCTCCACCACGCTCGCGCCAACGGTCGTGGTCATGTCGCACGAATCCCTCTCCCCGCGCCGGCTCGACCGCGCAGACATGGCGGAGATCGAGCGGATGATCGGCGAGGCCGTCGAGCGCGCCTTGCGCCAGCAGGCGGTGCTCCAAGCGCCGGCCCAGGCGGCGCGGCTTTCCGCGGAGGCGAGCGTGCCGCGCTCCGCGGGGAAGCGGGTGGCCGCCGTGGGAGCGGGCCTCCTCGTGGGCGGGACCCTTGCCGACCTCCTCGTCCTCAATTGGGACGTGTGGGTGCGCGGCGATCTGGTCTCCGCCGTCGGCTGGATTCAGCAGACTGGGGTCATCGGGATGGCGGCCGTTGCAGGTGCCGGCGCCGCGGCTTTGCTCCTCGGGGCCGCGCGCGCAGGGCGGCGCGCAGCGCCTTCGCCGTGATGGCGCCCGGCCGGCGGGAACCCGCTTGTCACACGGGCCGACTCGGTCGCTGTCGACCCTTGGGCGCCTTTTCGTCGGCCGGAGGGCTCGAACCCTTGCGCCGTCCCATCATGACGGCGATCCCGATGGAGTGCCGCCCCTCCTTGAGCGCCGCCCCGGCCGTCGTGCCGCTGCCCACGATGCAGTCGAGCACGAGGTCGCCGGGGTCCGTGAGCAGCCGGACCACGCGCCGCGCAAGCGCCTCGGGGAACTTCGCTTCGTGGTCGTCGTTTGCGCGCACGGACGGGATGTTCCACACGCCGCGCGAGCCCCACTCGGCCCGCTCGCGGGGCGAAAGGTGGTCGCCCTCCTAATGAGGCTCGGCCCGAACCTCAGGGGCGTTCCCACGTGCAGAGCAAAGCCCCGTTTACCAAACCCTTCCTCCGCGACCGCCACCAAGAACCTTTTTCTAGGGGCTGGAAAGTCGATTCCCAAACCCAAGGTCGCGCGATTCACGAGGCACCTGAGCCGCGAGGAGCGGGCACTCCTTGGCCGCCGCATCGCTGCGGGAGATTTTCGAGATGAAGGCGATTTCGAGGAGTTCGCCCTGCGCCGCGCAGTGGCGGAAATGCATTGGCGCGAACTGCGCGACCTCCGGAGGCTGAGGCCCCCGCCCGACCTCTCGAGGGAGGAAGTCGTGCAACGGATCCGGAAGATGCGGCGGTCGGGGGCCAAGGGGCACGCACCGTAGGCTCTTCCCTAACACGAACATCGATGCCCGGGCGCACATCGAAGACGACGGGCCATCGAGCAAGCTTGTGACCATCGCCGTCAACGGCTCGTTCGCCGTGGTGGCGTCTGAGCACCTCGTCAGCGAGGTTTCGCGCTTCTTTCGAAGGGAATTCGGCAGGGACGAGGCCTACCGGATGCGGGCGACCATCCTCGCGTTTCCGGAACTGGAGGTCGTTGATCGTCTCCGGTGGGAGCGGAGCCTTGCCCTTGGGGCGCCCTTTGTCCGCGACCGGACCGATGGGCCGCACTTTGCGGCCGCACGCGCCGCTGGGGCGGAAGCCCTGGTATCCTACAACCGCCGGAGCATCTTGGCCGGGATGTTTGACCTCATGCCCTTGGCGACGCCCTAGAGTGTGTTACCCGCGCTTGCGGGGTCGGCCGATTGGCCTTCCAAGGAAGACATGCGTCGCGCGTGGCAGGAGTGGGCCCGGCGGTCTCCCCGGGCCCCTCCATAGGTGCCGCCCGCTGGCAACGGGGGCAGCGGCAGGACAAGGCCCTTGCGCCGGCAGCCCAACCGGGAGTGGAGACGGTGCCATGGACGCGACTTGCCTGGTTGCGACGCACACGATTGGTTCCTTTCAGTCCCCTGCCCTTCTCGCTTCCTCGCCGGCCGCCCGGACCCTACGCCGCGCGAGCGCCGCATACCGCGGCGTGACGTCGATCCCGATGAAGTGCCGCCCCTCCTTGAGCGCCGCCACGGCCGTCGTGCCGCTGCCCACGAAGCAGTCGAGCACGAGGTCGCCGGGGTCCGTGAGCAGCCGGACCACGCGCCGCGCGAGCGCCTCGGGGAACTTCGCCTCGTGGTCGTCGTTCGCGCGCACGGATGGGATGTGCCACACGCCGCGCGAGCCCCACTCGGCCCACTCGCGGGGCGAGAGCCTTCGCCGGTTGAACGAGAGCTCGCCGGGCCGCACGAAGATGTAGAGGTACTCGAACTCGTCAACGGCGCGGTAGGAGAGGCTGTGCCATCGCGAGTTCGCCCACGCCGGGTCCTTCACCCATACGCGGCGGTCGTAGAGGTAGAGCCCCGCGGCCTCGCCCCACGATTCGACGAGGCCGCCGACGACCTTGACCTTCGTCTGCGTGTCGTACTTTCCGCCGCGGATATTCACGCCCTCGAGCCGGCGCTGGACCGTCTGCTCGCTGCATTTCAACAGCCTGGCAAGCTCGTCGCGGTTGTACTTGGGGTGCGCGCGCTTGGCGGCTAGCACCTGCTCGCGTGTGACCGCGACCTTCTTCTGGCTTGTCGCGTCGGCGGCAAGGCGCGGGAGCGCGGGGTCGGCAAACGCGAGGATGTCCGCGATGTTGATGGCGAGGAAGCCGCCGGGCTTCAGCACGCGCGCGTGCTTCGCGACGACAGTCGCAAGGAGGGCCTTCCATTCCTCGAAGGCCACGCCCCTCTCGTACGACTTGCCGACAAAGTAGGGCGGGGACCAGAAGCTCAAGGCGACAGATCCCGGGGCGATGCGGTCGAGTTCGCTGCGCGCGTCTCCGGCCACGATGGAGTCGGGCGCAAGGGACCGGGCCATCGGGGCTCCCCTCTCGCCAATGGGCCCGGGCCGCCCTCAAGCCGGGCCTTCCGCCCGCGCCTTCAACGCCTCGTTCATTGCCGCAAAGCCCGCCTTCGTATCGCGGTCGAGGGACTTCCAGAGGAGCGGCACGAGGAGCCCTCGGAAGGACTCGGCTTGGACGAAGCGCAGGCGGTCGGGGCCCTGCGGTGCGATCGTGAACGAGTGCTCGCCCGAAAAAAGCCCTGGAATGGCAAGGCGGCCCCGCCACCGAAGCTCCCGACCGGCGTCGGCCTTGAGGACCCGGGGTTTGAACGTCATCGCGCGCCCGCCCGCGGAGCCCAGCCGCACGGTGAGGCGCTCGCCGATCGAGGGCTTGCCCTCGACCTTCAACACGAACGGGTTCCAATTCGGGAAGGAAGGGAAATCGCAGAGGACCGCCCAGACGCGCTCGGGGGTCGCGTGGATGTCGATCTCCGTCCGGATCGCTCTCATGCGGCGCGCCCCCCGTGCCGTTTCAGTCGATGCGGATGAGCGTCGGGTCGAACGTGCGCTTCGGAAACTCCGGGTCCATCTCGGCGAGGGCGTCTTCGA
>JBGPNV010000038.1:0-14401 GCA_041487695.1 Thermoplasmata archaeon
CGAGGAGTAGGTCCGATGGTCGAGGTCACGGAAATCGACTTGCGCTCCGCCCCTGGGGCCGGCGCCGACGAGCTCCCGGAGGTCGCCCGCCGGACGCTTGAAGAGAGTTCGCCCGGCGCGGTGCGCAAGGCCACCAGGGAACCTGAAGAGCCGCGCCTGCAGGCGCCTTCGGTAAGCGCGCCGGGCGCGCACCGTGTCCACATCCTCATTGCCGGCGGGGGCCACGTGCGCGAGACGGTCTCGAACGACCTTGCCGATGTCGCGCGGGCCATTGAGGAAGCCGGGAGCCACGAGGTGTGGGTCGACATCGAGGCGGAGGACGCGGACCGCGCCCTGGCGCCCTTCGACGCGAAGATCACCACGGAACAATTCCTGGTACAGAACCAGGACAAGCGCTCGATCCTTGGGTGGCCCTACCTCGTGCGCGACCAGGTCGCCCCCCGCTTCTGCGTGCTTGTCGCGGCAGGCGACACGGCGGTCGTGACGGTGCACCCGCCCGACGTGATGCACGACCCGGTGGCCGGCGCGCGCAAAGTGATCGACAGCGCGGTCCACGCGCGGACGGACGGCGGCTTCAAGCCGCTCGGGTCTTTCCGCGAGTTCGTCTTCCTGCAGATTGCCGAGTCGTGCGTCACGGAGATGATGGGCGCGATCCAGCGCCAGTCGAAGCGCCTTGGGCAGGTCTACGACAACGTCTACGACAAGGAGTTTGCCCCGGCGGCAATCCAAACGGCGCTCTTCGACGTGCACCGCTACCTCGAGCAGGCGTTCTCGCCAACGCTCTTCCTGGAGCGGGAGTTCTTCTTCACGCTCGAGCGCGGGGGCGCGCGGTTCCTCCCGCTCGAAGGCGTGAAGGCCGACCTCGGGCGCCTGGCCGAGGAACTCGACCGGCTGATGGGGCTCAAGACGAACATGGAGACCACGATCGAACTCGTGTCGAACGCGGTGCGGGCGAAGCTCTCCGAGCAGACGCTCGAGGCATCATGGCGGCTCCAACTTGCCGTCGAGGTGCTCGTGCGGGTCTCGCTCCTCATCATGATACCGACTGCGGTGTTTTCGCTCTGGCCGATGATGCCCTTCCCGGTCGACCGGCCCTTCGAATTCCTCGGGGTCCGCACGTATTCGGTCGTGTGGACCATCGCCGTGGCGGTCCTGCTGACGCTCCTTGCCCAAGTCATGCTCTCCCGGATGTACAAGCGGGCCTTCGGCCTTGAGAACCTGAAGAAGGTCGGGCCCGCGCGCGAAGGCAAGAAGTGACGGCCGCGGTCTTCAGAGGGCAAGCTCGCCGGCCACAAAGGCGCGGGCGCGAGGGTCCTGCGGCGCCTCGAAGAACGCGGCCTTCGGCGCGCTTTCGACGATGCGCCCGTCGACGAGCAGGGTGACGCGGTCGGCGAGGCGCCGCGCCTGGAAGAGGTCGTGGGTGACGAGGAGGACGCCGAGCCCCTGGTCGTGGGCCGCGGTCCGGGCTGACTGTTCGAGGGCCTTCACGTTTGCCGGGTCGAGGTTCGCGGTAAACTCGTCGAGCAGGAGGAACTCGAGGGACAGGACGGTCGCGCGGGCAAAGGCGAGCCGCTGCGTCTCGCCCCCGGAGAGGCGGCGGGCGGGGGCCTCGGCGAGGGCGAGGATGCCGAGCCGTTCGAGCGCCGCCTTCACGCGCGCGGCGGTCTCCTCTTCGCTCACGCGCCGCACCCGCAGGCCGAAAGCGACGTTGTCGAAGACGCTCCGCCGGAAGGCGACGGGCTTCTGGGGCACGAGAGCCATCTTGAGGCGGGCCGCGTGTTGGGCGGGGCTCAAAGGGCGCCCGGCGCGCGCGAGGGCGATGGGCGCGCCGTCGAACGAGACCGCGCCTTCGTCGGGGACCTCGAGGAGGTTGAGGATGCGCAGAAGCGTGGTCTTGCCAGCGCCGCTCGGCCCCAGGACGGCGTGGACCTCGCCGCGCGCAACGCCAAGCGAGACGGCGGCAAGCACCGTGCGCTCGCCAAAGCGCTTGGTGACGCCAAGCGCCTCGAGGCGCGAGGCCGGCGTCCCCTCCTCGGCCCTCATCGGGGCTCGCCCTCCTGCACGAAGGTGAGCCCGGCGAAGACTACGACGGAGAGGGCAAGGAGGATGAGGCCGAGCCCGATGGCCATGGCGAAGTCGCCCCTCCCCGTCTCCTTCACGATGGCGGTCGTGAGGACCTCGGTCTCGCCTTGGATGTTGCCGCCCACGATGATCACGGCGCCCACCTCCGAGATCGCCCGGCCGAACCCGACCATGACGGCGGCGAAGATCCCGGGGCGCGCCTCGCGCACGAGCGTGAGGAGGAAGGACCACCGCTCGGCGCCAAGCGTCCGCGCCGTGTCCTTGACGGCCGGGTCGAGCCCGGCAACGGCGCTCCAAGTCAGGCCCGTGACGAAGGGCAGGGCGAGGAGAAACTGGGCAAGCACCATGCCCTGGACGGTGAAGAGCCAGTGGAGGGAGCCGAGCGGACCCGTGCGGGAAAGCGAGAGGTAGAGGAGGAGGCCGAGCAGGACGGGGGGCAGCCCGTAGAGAGCCTGGAGGAACGCACGCAGCATGCGGCGCCCGCGGAATTCCCGCGACCCGAGGAGGGTGCCGAGCGGCACGCCGACGAGGGCGGCAAGCAGAGTACCCCCGCTCGAAACAGCAAGCGAGAGGAGCGCGATGTCGAGGAGGACCGTTTCGGCCAGGGTAACGTCCTCCCCCTAGATGCGCCGCGGGTCCGGGAAGAAGAGCTGGTGACCGGCGGCCGTGTAGTTGCCGATGCGCGCGGCCGTCTCCGGCGAGGTGACCCAAAGCGCGAAGGCGGTGGCGAGCGTCGCGTTGATCGACGGGACGCGTGTCGCGTTCAGTTGGATGGCCGAATAGGTGTTCTTCAGGTCGCTTGTGGGCGAAGCGAGCCCTCCGAGCAGGATGTGGAGGCCCGAAGGGACCGAAGGCCCGATGGAGACTTGGGACCAGTATGTCCCCTCGTCGGTGAGCGTGTAGCCGCCGAACTCGAAGGCGGTTTGCAGGGCCGCAGCCATCCCTTGGCCGATCGACTTGTACCAACTTGCGGGCAGCGACGACGCGTTGAGCCCGCCTGCGGCCCACAGCTGGAGCTCTTTCGTGTGCGTCCCGGAGCCATCGCCACGGGAGACGAAGACGCTCGCGTTGGCCGCGATCCGCTTGAAGGCGTCCGTCGCGTTCGAGGCGTTGTGGGTGCCCGCAGGGTCGGAGGCGGGCCCGACGATGGCGAAGTAGTTGTACATGATTTGCCAGCGCGTGATGCCCGAGCCATTGGCGAGGTAAGCGATTTCCTGCGACGGCGAGTGGACGATGAGGACGTCCACGTCGCCACGCTTGCCAAGTTCGAGGGCCTGCCCGCTGCCCACGGCCACGACGGCGACATGGGCGTTGTTCTTCGACTCGAAGTCGGCAAGGAGGAAGTTGAGGAGGCCCGAATCGTTCACGGAGGTGGTTGTTCCAAGGACGAGGCGCGCTTGCGCTGGGGGCGAGCCGAAGCAGCCGGCCACGAGAATGGCGGAAGCGACCGCGAGGGCGAGCGGCGCGAGCGTGCGCGAAACGGCGGGGCTCTGCGTGTTCATGAGGATCCTCTTTCTTCGAAGACGAATTGGTCGAAAAGTGGCGTGGTTACCTTAGTCCGTTTGGTGCACTTGCTTGATGGATTCCCCGCATAGAGGGGCGAGAACTCTGGCTCCGACCGAGTAGGACAGCCCGTGGCCCGGGGCCCGGCCTCTACTAACTTGACCCCGCCCGCCCACCCCAGGAAGTCGCGCGCATATGAGCGCCAAGGGGGGAGGTGAGCGAAAGCGCGCGGACCTGCAGTTCCACGCGAAATACCCGCGAGTTGACGACGCATAACCTCGGCGGAAGGGGCACCCTTTTCTACCCCTATATCAGGCATTTCCGCGATGCCTGGCTACATGAACGGCCCGTATAAGGGGTCGGGCCTTTTCGATGGCCTCCCCCTCAGGTCTAAATAGTGTGTTCGGCTTCGAGCGGGGCCAATCGCCGGCGCGATAGGGGTTGTGGGATGAGGTGCAACGTTTCACAAGCCTGAGGCCCGGGGCCGCCGGGGGTCCCTGAGCATGGACCGTTCCTACCGCTTTGAGTTGAGGCCCGCCGAGCGCGCGCGGGACCTTACGCGCCTCGTCGAGATCGAGCGCGCCTGCTTCCCGGAGAAGCTCGCGTACCTGAGGAGCGAGCTCTACCACTTCTTGCGAGCCCCGAACGCCCGGTGCCAGGTGGCCGAGGACCGCGAGAGCCACGAGGTCGTCGGCTTCGTCGTCGTGTCGTGGCGGAAGGGCTGCAAGGTGGGCTACGTGCAGACGATCGACGTGCACCCGGACGCCCAAGGGAACGGCCTCGGCCGGCTGCTCCTCGACACCGCCGAGCGTGTGATGGCCGAGCGCGGGCTGAGGAGGTCCATCCTGCAGGTGTACATGCGGAACAACAGCGCGCTCACGCTGTACCTCAAGGAGGGGTACACAATCCGCCGCGTCCGGACGCGCTACTACGCGAACTCGTTCCGCGGGGCACGAGACGCGCTCGAGATGGTGAAGGAGCTCGCGCCAATGGCGCCGACCGTGCTCACGGCGCCGGCCCCGCCGACCGTCCCGGCCAAGGGTGAGCTTGCGCAGCGCCCAGTCCCGGCCGCGGGCCTCGAATTCGCCTCGCACCTTCGCGCTTCGCCCTCCGCACTCGGCGCGCCGGGGTTCGCCGGCGGGGAGCCCTTCGCGCGCGACTCGCCTTGACGGCGCGAGCTACTTGGCCTCGGCCGAGAGGTCAAAGGGCTTCCACGAGCCCGATTCCAGCCGCACCGCGCCGCGGGTGTGTGCCCCGAGCACCTCGAAGACCTTGGCCCGGAAACGCTCCGGGACGTTTTCCACGAGGGAGTTCTGCGGGTCGAACTTCATCGACTCCACCTCGGCGTGGGCCTGCGGCTCGTAGCCGCCCTCGTACTTGAGGTCCCCCTTGAGCACGCGGTACCCCTTCTTCGAGAGGCAGAAGAGCGTGTGTTCGAGCTCGTGGCGGTCGAGGCGGAGCCGCGTGTCCTGGAGGCGGCCCTCGAGGAGCGTGAGGTCCTCACCGCGGTAGCCCATCACGCGCGGGTCGACGCCGGAGGCCGCGAGGAACGAGAGGACGCCGAGGCACTTCGTGCAGCGGCCGCAGGGGACGACCTTGCCCTCTTCGAGGTGGGTGGCGTGGCAGGAGCGCTGGATCGGCAGGAGCGTGGGGTAGCGCTTCGCGATGATGAGCTCCTCCGAGAACGAGGAGAGGGGGCGGACGACCGAGAAGTGCTCGCAGGCAAGGCCGCGGGCCTTGTAGTACTCGGTCATCTTCCAGTCGAATTCCTGTGTCTGGTCGTAGATCCCGTAGTAGTGCGGGACGCCGAGGTACGTCCAGTCGCCGGGCTCGTCGTACTCGTTGCCCACGACGAACGCCGAGATGTCGTGGCGGTAGAGGTAGGGCCAGAACGCGAAGGCGTAGTGCAGGAAGGTGAACGTGCGGATGGGGTAGAGGTCGGCGTGGACCTCGCGGAAGTCGGGCCGGATCACGCGCATGTGGTCTTTGATGAAGAGGTAGACGCGGTCGACGTTGGACCACACCTTCCGGGTGCGCGGCTCGAATCTCGTGAAGGCGTCGAAGGCGGGCTTCGCGGTGAGCCAGTGGCCGCCCGACTCGTTGAAGTAGAAGGGGTAGACCTCCGCGCCGACCTCCCTGAGGATGCCGTAGGAGAGGAGGGACTCTTTCCCGCCGGAGGAAAGGACGCAGACGCGGTTGGGGTCCGACGTGCGCTCGAAGGTGTGGCGGGCCTTGCCATCGGGCACGAGGGCGGCTCGGTAGTCCTTGTAGAGGTCGGCGACGGCCTGGTTGTCCTTGAGTTGGGCCTCGTCGACGAGGTACTCGTTGCCCCGCAGGACGCGGTTGACGAGCGTCTCGCGGGACTGGATGAGCAGGAAGTCCTCGAAGAGCTTGAGGTCGCGGGGGTCGAGGGAAAACTTCAGGCGAATTTCTTTCGTAAAGAGCGAGTAGTTCACGAGGGGGCAAAGGGCGGTGAGCCCCATGAGGTACAGGAGGTCCTCGAAATCCCGGGTGCCGGGGTCGGGCAAGTCCTCCTGATATTTGTAGCGGAGGTCGATTTCGCCCGGAGGACGGCCGACCGGCTCGACTTCGATCCTGGCGCGCGCCCAGTCGTCCCCGAGTTCGGGGGCATGGATGGTGATGGACTCGAAGCAGTGGAGGGGGCGGTCGGCCATGGGCGCTCCCTTTATTCCTTCAGGAACCTGCGCTCGATTTCGCGAGCCACTTTGTCGGCGCCGTGCCAGAGCGGGTCGCAGCAGGGCACGCCGAAGCGCGCTTCGTAGTCGCGGACGGTCGACTCCACCTGGTCTGGCGTCATGTCTTCGTGGTTGAGGGTGATCGCGATGACGGGCTTTTGCGCATAGGCTTCGAGAAGGGAAATCTCGCGCCCGAGGTCGGCCATCCGGTACATGGGGAAGCCGTCGAGTGTCTTTCGCGCGGGCGCGTGCTGGACGACGATGCCCTTCGGCTGGCCGGCGGCGATGAGCTCGAAGCCGCCGGGGTAGGCGGGGTGCGTGAGGGCACCTTGGCCCTCGAGGACGATGACGTCGGGCTCTTCGCGACGGTCGCACTCGACGACGGCCCACTCGACCTCGCCGGCCACATAGTCGTTCACAGTCGAGTCGAGGACGAAGCCGTACTTGGCGCCCTGCATGATGCCAGTCTGGCCCGTCGCGACCATGTGGGCTTTGTAGCCGCGCTTCTCGAGGGCCTCGACGACCTTCCAGGCGGTCGTGCGTTTGCCGATCGCCGAGTCCGTGCCAAGGGCCGCGATTACGGTTGCTTTGACCCCGGCGATGGCACCCGTGTAGAAGTGCGGCGGCCGCAAGAGCGGGAGCTTGCGGATGTCGAAAACATCGACGCCTTTCCTGCGCGCGAGGGGCGCGAACTCCGGGTCGTCGGAGATGAACTCGTGGAGCCCGGAGACGATGTTGAGGCCGCGCTCGATCGCGCGGCGCATGGCAGGGCGCAGGTCCTTGGGCAGCCTTCCGCCGTCCGTGGCAAGCCCGAAGATCATCGTACGGATCGAGGGGTCCGTCGCAAGGGCGTCGTCGACCGAGGCGTAGACGGGGACGCCGTTTGCCACGCCGTCGAGCACGTCGCCGGCGTCTTCGCCTGCATGGCGCGAGTCGATGACGCCGCGGATCGTGTAGCGGCGCGAGCGGCGCAGCAGGCCGTTGCCGGTCTTGCCGGTGGGTGTGGCGAGCGCGCCCTGGCAGAGGATGACGGCGTTCGCGTCGGGCGTGGCGACCTTGGCGTTCTGGAAGTTCAGCGCGTCTTGAGGGGGCGCGGCTTTGCGCTTCGGCGGAGTTGCGCGGCGCTTGGGGGAGCGAGCGCGCGACTTTCGCGGTTTGGCTTTGGCCATGGGGATTGCGACCGCGACTAGCAACGCCGTCCGGTCAAAATAACCACATGGTCGCCCTCGGCAAGGTCGCCGTGGGCTTCCAGGGTCTTCACAAGGGCGCGCAGGCCCGAGGTGGAGGCCGGCAGGACGTTGATCCCCTCGGACTCCCGGATCATCCGCGCGTAGTTCACCATGTTCCGGTCGCTCGCGTACTCGGCAAAGCCGAGGGACTCGTGGAGCGCGTCGAGCGCGAGCTGGCCGTCGAAGGAGTGGTAGTTGACAAGCGGCTCGTTGACCGCCGTCTCGTGGAGTTCCTCGGGCTTCAGGTCCTCGACCTTGTCCTTGCCCGCCTTGAAGGAGGCGATGATGGGGTTGCCCCGGTGCGAGGAGCCCGCGATCATGCGCGGCAGTTCGCCGGTGCGCCCTTGGGCCTTCAATTCCTTGAAGCCCGCGAAAATCCCTGCAAGGGTGGTCCCGTTCCCGACAGGGACCGCCACCGTCTCGGGCACGCGCCGCATGGCGCGGTACATTTCGCGCGCGATCTCCGCGTAGGCCTTGAGGCCGAGGGGCGCGGAGTGCTCGCCCGGGTTGCTGTCGTACCACCCGTGGTGCTTGGCTTCCGCGCCGGCACGCGCGACCGCGTCCTCGTACTTGCCTTCGACCCAGACAATCGTCGCGCCCATCTCGCAGAGCTCCTCGACGCGGCGCGTGTGGTAATCTTTGGGGATGAAGACCATGGACTTCATGCCGTTCTGGTACGCGGCATTCGCGATGGCCGTGCCGTAGTTGCCGCAGGTGCCGATCGCGACCGTGTCGAAGCCTTTCTGGAAGGCGTCGTACACTTGGCTGTAGGCGACGCGGTCCTTCTGCGTGCCGGTGGGGTTGCCCCCTTCGAACTTCGCGAAGAGCTTTTTGACCTTGAGCTCGCGCCCGACGTTGCGCATCTGCGTGAAGACTGTGCCGCCGACGCCGTCCCAAAGGAAGCGGCGCTGGGCTTGAGTGGCTGGGAGGATCCGCTCGATGCTGCCTGACAACGGGGTGCGTTCACCTCAAGGCTCTCTCGCGAATCGGCCCGGCGTTACGGGGGGCCAAGGTCGAGAACTCCAGCGCGCCACAGGTCGGTCGCCTTCGTCCGTGGCGTTTCCCATCGCACTTCTGCAATCGCGATGTGGGGTGGCGCGGAGATAAACGTGTCGCTCTCAGCTTGAGAGCCTCCGAATCGCCCGCGTGCGCCCCGAAAAGTGGCGGGGAAAACCCCTTAGGAGCGCCCGGCCGCGCGGAAGCTCGAAGGCCGGTCGCCGGCAAGCTGCCCGGCCGCGCGTCGGTCGAGCCACGCTTCGGCCTCCTGTGCGCGCGGGAAGGCCCGCTCTTCCTCGTCGAAGGCGGCGCCGTGCCAGTCCTCCTGCTCCCCGCCCTCGTCTGGCGCGTGGAGGAGGTGGAGGAGCTCGTGTAGCAGGAGGTACTCGATCACATACGGCGGGGTTGACTGCCGGTCGAGCGCCTTGTCGACAAGGATCACATCGTCAAGGAGCGCGAAGAGGGCCCAAGCGTTCTCGCGGTCGAGGTCGCACCACCCGACGGCCGGGAGTTTCGAGGCAGGCAGTGCCGGCAGGAAGGCGTCGCGCACCTCGAGGAGGCGGGCGAAGAGGTCGTGGAAGCGCCCGCGGGCCGGCAGGACCGGGTATTCCGTCTCTTCGAGGTCGAAGCCGGCCCTTGTAAGGGCCTCGCCGAGGCTCCCCTTCCGGGGCTTCCGGCGGACCTGGCCAGAGGTTGGACCGCGCCGCTGTGGCACGATCAGAATCATGCTGGCCACGTAGTATTTGAGAACGACCTTCCGGTCGCCCGGGCGGGGATGAATCCCGCCAAACGCTAAATCGGCGCCCCCCGATCGGAAGGCTCACATGCGCTCCTCCATCCGTTCCCTCGATGTCTTCCCGGCGAAGCTCCACCTCAAGGAGCCCTTCCGGGTCGCCTACGAGGTGGAGGAGGACGCGTGGAACATCCTCGTGCGCCTCACGACCGCCGAGGGGGAGGTCGGCTGGGGCAACGCATGCCCCGACCCTGAGGTCACGGGGGAGACGCCCGCAAGCGTCCTCAAGACCCTTGGCAAACTCACCCCCCGGGTCGTTGGCGAGGACGCGCACCGGATCAACCGGGTGAACTACATCATGGAGGAGGTCGTCGGCGGGAACCTCACGGCCAAAGCGGGGGTCAACCTCGCGCTCTACGACATCCTCGGGAAGGAGGCGGGCCTGCCGGTCACCAAGCTGCTCGGCGGGTTCAAGGACCGAATTCAAACGTCCATGTCGATCGGGATCCTCCCGCTCGAGGAGACCGTAGCGAAGGCCAAGGGGTACATCGCCGAGGGCTTCAAGGTCCTCAAGCTGAAGTGCGGGCTCGACCCGGAGGACGACATCCGGCGCGCGATCGCCGTGCGGGAGGCCGTCGGGCGCGACATCCTCCTCAGGCTCGACGCGAACCAAGGGTACGACGTGGCCACCGCGCTGCGGGTCGTCGATGCCCTGGAGAACATCTACGGCGTCGACATCGAGCTCATCGAGCAGCCCACACCCGCCGGCGAGCTCGGCCAACTCAAAGAGGTCACGGGCGCTTCCTCCGTGCCGATCATGGCCGACGAGTCCGTGCAGTCGATCCTGGACACGTTCGTCGTGACCGCCGGCCAGATGGCCGACCTCATCAACATCAAGCTCATGAAGACGGGGGGAATCACGGGCGCTCTGCGGGTGAACCACATCGCGCAGGCGGGGGGCATCCCGGCGATGGTGGGGTGCATGTCGGAGTCCATCGTGTCGGTCGCCGCGGGCGTGCACTTCGCCTGCTCGCAGCGCAACATCGAGTACGCGGACCTCGACTCCCACTTCGACTTCGAGAAGGACGTCGCGAAGGGCGGGGCGGCCTTCGAGGAGGGCTACCTCTACCCGCTCGAGAGCGCGGGCTACGGCATCGAGGTCGACGAGGCGTACCTGGAGGAACTCGCGCGCGCGGGGCGCAGGGAACTCGCTCGTCCCGGTTAGACGCCCATCACGTTCAGCCGCCAGGCCATGAGCGCGAGGAGCGCGCGAAGCTGGACGCCGGCACTCTTCTTGAGCGGCACGGGCTCGAACTTGCTCTTTGTCCGCAGGACGGCCGCCTGGCCCGCGAGCCTTGCCGCGACAGCCTGCTCGACGCGTTTGGCCGCGCCGTCGCCGCCGCGGGCATACTCGCAGGCCGCGCGCCAGGCCTCGCCAAGGACCATCATGTCCTCGATGGGGCCCACGACTTCGTGCTCGAAGAGGTCGGCCACGGTCGCCGGCCTCTCGTACTGGGGGTCCTGCGCCAGGTCGCTCGAAGGTTCCTTGGCCCGCAGGCGGAAGTCCTCGAGGTGCTGGCGCACGGACTCCGCGACAAGCGAGCCCGCCGTCCCGTGCCGCAGGATGAGAGGCGTCATTTCGTCGTCGAGGCGCTTCATCTCGCCGGCCTGTCTCAAGGTCCGCTGGAGGACGACTTCGCGCAGCGGCCGGCCCGTCGGGGAGGCGTCCCGGAGCCGGCGGTCGAGCGCGCGGGGGACTTCGGCGTTGAAGGAAAACGAATGGGGCACCGTGGCGGCGAGGTACTCGTCGGAGCAGGCCCCGCGGTTGAGGTGGGCAAGCCTTGTGGGCGCGAAGCGCTCGAAGTAGTCGTAGTAGTCCTTGAGCCCGTACATCCGGAAGACCCCGCGGGTAAGCGGCACTTCGAAGGGGACGTCGGGCGAGCGCTCGGAAAGGTGGAGCCGCTCGCCGCCCACGGCGGCACGCAGCGCGCCGTAGGCCTCCGGCGCCTCGCGCGAGAGGTAGAAGTAGGGGTCGTGGAACGCCGCGTTGTGGAGGCCCAGCATGAAGTGCGGACGCTCGCGGTCGATGAGGCGGCGCACGGCTTCCGTCTCGGGCGGGACGGCCGACCACCGGTGCGTTTTGTACTCGATGGGGAACGTCCACTCCATCTGCATCGCCGGCGGGGGGCGGAAGTGGTGCTTCGCCTGCTCCTCGAACGAGGACGTGCCCGGCGACCAGCCCTCGTTCAACGCCGCGCCGTCGATGTCCCAACAGCGCACCGCGACGAGGCGCGCGGCGAACGGGCGCAGGACCTCGGGGTGCGAAAGCACGGTGTTCAGCATGTGGTCGATGAGCAGGCCACCCACGCCTTCGTCGGGGTGGGGGAAGCCGAGGAGCAGCACGGTCATCGGCCCCGTGCCCACGGTGAGCGCCTCGATCGGGCGGCCCCCGCGCGAACGCCCAATCTCCTCGACGGTGACCTCGCGCCCGTAGGTTTCCTTGAGGGCGCGCGTGCGCTCCTGGGCTTCTGCGACCGTGTAGATGCGCGTCCAGTCGGGCAGCGAGGCGACGATCCGCTCGGCGGCTTCACGCTGGCCGGGCTGAAAGAGGTCGGAGGCCATGGGGGAGACTCGGAAGGAGCCTTGGGGGGCGCCTTAAAGGTTGAGGGGAAAGAGCGGCCCGCCCAAACCGGTCCCCGACTTCGCCCCGCGCGGGAAAGCGTGAGACGTGGAACGTAATTAGACTCCCACGTCAACTCTCAATTAGCAGGAGGGCCTTGGCAGGTTGGCCTCCAGGCGCAGGTTATGCGCCCACGGGGGGAGAGTGTCGGAAAATGGATCGGAACATGCGCCTGCAGAAGGAGTTCGTCACCTATGTGAAGAAGGAGGCCATCGACATGCCGGACCTCGGCATCGTGGATGTGAAGGAGCCCAACCTCCACAAGGACATCTTCCCCTGGTCCACGGCGCCCGTGATGCCGATCGACGGCGTGTCCCTGCCGGTCGATGTGCCCAAGGACCTCTGGATCACCGACACGACCTTCCGCGACGGCCAGCAAGCCCGCGAACCCTACACGACGGAGCAGATGGTGCGGCTCTACGAGATGCTGAAGCGGCTCGGCGGCCCCAAAGCCAAGATCTCGATGAGCGAGTTCTTCCTCTATACGAAGCGCGACGTGGAAGCGGTCAAGCAGTGCTTGCGCATGGGCGGGATGCCCAAGGTGACGGCGTGGATCCGGGCGGCGAAGCCCGACGTGAAGCTCTTTGCCGACACCTCGAGGGCGATCAAGGCCGAGACGGGCCTCGAGCTCGACGAGACGGGGATCCTCACCTCGATCTCGGACTACCACCTCTTCTACAAGTACGGCTCGAAGGGCCGGAAGGAAGTCATCGACGGCTACCTCGAACTCGTCGAGGAGGTGTTGAAGGCCGGCTACTCCTGCCGCTGCCACATGGAGGACTCCACGCGCGCGGACATCTTCGGCGTCGTCGTGCCCTTTGTCCGCAAGCTCATGAAGCTCTCGGAGAAATACGGCAAGCCGGTCGTGGTGCGCTACCCCGACACGGTCGGCGTCGGCGTGCCCTGGGACATCGCGGCCCTGCCGCGCTCGATCCCCAAGCTCACCTACATCCTGCGCGAGGTCTGCGACATGCCGGCCGACTGGATCGAGTACCACGGCCAGACCGACCTCAACCTTGGGATCGCGAATGCGACCTCCGCGTGGCTCTACGGCGCGGCGCGCAACAACTGCACGCTCCTCGGGATCGGCGAGCGCTCGGGCAACATCTCGCTCGAGACGATGGTGTTCATGTATGCAGGGATCAAGGGGACCTTCGACGGGATGGACACGCGCGCGATCACGGACATCGTGAAATACTACGAGAAGGACCTCGGCTACACGACGCCGGAGTTCCAGCCGATCACGGGGAAGAACTTCAACGTGACGCGCGCGGGGATCCACGCAGACGGCGTGCTGAAGAATGTCGAGATGTACCTGCCCTTCGACACGGAGAAGCTGCTCGGGATCCCGCCGGGTGTGGGGATCACCTCGTATTCGGGCACATCCGGGGTCGCGTTCTGGCTGAACGCCCACTACCGGCTCACCGGCGGCCACAAGATCGGCAAGGACGACCCGCGGGTCCAGACGCTCTACTCGGACATCATGAAGATCTTCGAAGAGGGGCGCACGACCTCGCTCGCGGACAAGGAGATGGAGAAGGTCGTCGAGCAGCACTTCCCGGACATCTCGAAGAACTAGGACGGCCCTTGGACTCAAGGGGGGGTTCGACACGGGGAAGGCGCCGGAAGGCCACGCGATCGAGCTGAAGGGCGGCAAGCTCGAGGTCCCGGACGACCCGGTGATCCCCTTCATCGAGGGGGACGGGACGGGGCCCGACATCTGGCGCGCCTCGCGGAGCGTCTTTGACGCGGCGGTGAGGAAGGCGTACGGCGGGCGGCGCACGATCGCCTGGATGGAGGTGCTCGCGGGGGAGAAGGCCAAGGCGAAAGTCGGCGACTGGCTCCCGGAGGAGACGATCAAGGCCGTGGCCCGCTACAAGGTGGCGATCAAGGGGCCGCTCACGACGCCGGTGGGCGGGGGCATCCGCTCGCTCAACGTGACGATGCGGCAGGACCTCGACCTCTACCAGTGCATCCGGCCGGTCCGGTACTACAAGGGCGTGCCCTCGCCGATGAAGGCGCCGGAGAAGGTCGATGTCGTGATTTTCCGGGAGAACACGGAGGACGTCTACGCGGGGATCGAGTACAAGGCGGGCAGCCCCGAGCAGAAGAAGGTGTTCGAGTTCCTGACGAAGGAGATGAAGGCGAAGATACGGCCCGACAGCGGGATCGGGATCAAGCCGATGTCCGAGTTCGCCTCGAAGCGGCTCGTGCGCAAGGCGATCGAGCACGCGGTCGAGTACAAGCGCACGGTCGTGACGCTGGTCCACAAGGGGAACATCCAGAAGTTCACGGAAGGCGCGTTCCGGGACTGGGGGTACGAAGTGGCGGCCAAGGAGTTCGGCCACGTGACGGTGAGGGAGGCCGACCTGCAAGAGCAAGGGGGCACGCTGCCCCCGGGCAAGGTCCTCATCAACGACCGGATCGCGGACAACGCGTTCCAGCAGCTGCTCCTTCGTCCCGACGAGTACCAGGTGCTCGC
>JBGPNV010000039.1:0-14379 GCA_041487695.1 Thermoplasmata archaeon
CGTGGTTTTTGTCGTAAGTGCAAGGATGAGATGTCGCGCGGCCCGCCCGTCGAGGCGTTGACCGTGCGCCCGCGGGCCGCGGAGCCCGCAGCGGAGTAGGGGAAGCCGTCAGAGGGATGCAACAACGCCCGGCGGACCCGCCGGGCGCCCTGCTGGATAGCGGCGGCGCGCGATTGCGCGGCTCATTGAGCGGCTTGTTAGGCGCGCAAAATGCACACGCGCGCACGCGCACACATTTCTTATAGGGGTCTCGCCCCTCCTCCCCCCGTGGGGGATCGGATGCGGCGGCTCCGCGCGTGGTTTCGCGCGGGCTCGATGCACTTGCGGCGCGGCGGCGACGACCTCCACTACTACGCGACCTCGCGCGCGTGGCTGCCGGTCGTCGCCCACGACCTCAACGAGATCACGCGGAGCGCCCGCAAGCTCTCGATGGCGTACCTGCTTGAGACGGGCGCGCGCCCGCCATATCCCGCGGGCAAGGAACCGACAAGCGTAGCCGTCATCCAAGAACACGCCGCGGCGATGAACCACCTTCGCGCCGACCTCATCCTCTTCGCGGAGGCCGAGGGCCTAACGGACCTCGCCGCCCGCCTCAAAAAGAAGGAGACCACCGCACATGACCACCGCAAAGAAACCATCTAAGACCGACATCGCCTACCTTGCCGGTCTGATCGACGGCGATGGTTCAGTCGGCATCATGCGGAACAAGCGAGCGCGTCAGAGTCACGGTCTTTACCATCCGTACATCAAGGTCTCGGGCATCAACGAAGCCATGATGTGGTGGGCCCACATTCACTTCGGAGGCGCGTGGAACTCGAACTATCCCCCAAGTTTGAAGAACCGCGGCTATCGCCAGCAATACGCCGTCATGTGGAGTTACCGAAAGGCCATGGGGATCGCCAAGATCACGCTGCCCCATCTAATAGACAAGCGACGGCGTGCCGAGATCGTCGTGGAATGGTACGAGAATGGCGCTTCGCCGCTCGGCGGGCGAGGCCGATGGCACCTTCCAGCCTATCAGCGACGCCAAGAAAAACTCTGGACCGAGATGCGCTCCCTCCAGTCGCGCAAGGGCGCGCCCCACACAATACCGTTCAAGGAGGGAGTGCTTTGAAACGACCCACGGATTTCTTGATCGGTTTCGAGATCGACACGGGAGAACCGGTGCGCGCGAAATTACATCATCTCTTCATAAGTGGGGTCACGCAACACAGCGGCAAGACGACCTCCCTTGAGGCGTTCCTTTCCCGAACGGACCGGCGCGCGCTCATCTTCCGTTGCGGGCGCGGCGAGATCGGCTTTGACGGGGCGCGCACCATCCGTCCCTACTTCCGCGAGCGCACGGACTGGCGCTTTGTCGAAGGCTTGCTGTCCGCGCACCTGCAAGAGAAGACCAAGTTCTACCGCTCGGACATCATGAAGGCCACGCGCGGCGCGCACTCCCTGGGCGATGTTCACGACTACATCAAGGCCAAGCTCGCCAAGGCGAAGGCCGACTCGTGGATCGACAAGGTTTACACCGAACTGGACCAATACTTCAGCGAGGTCATCCCCACCCTGGGGCACATCGACTTTGCGCCCACCCTCGACCTGGGCGACGGCCTCAACATGATCGACCTCGAAGGCGTGCCCGTCGCGGTTCAGCAGCTCATCATTTCGTCGTGCGCCGACCTCATCATGGAAAAGATGCACGGGGTCATCCTCGTCGTGCCCGAGGCGTGGTCCATGATCCCGCAGGACCGCGGCTCGCCCGTCAAGCTCGCCGCGGATAACCTCATCCGGCAGGGCGGCAAGCTCGACAACTACCTGTGGCTCGACTCGCAACAGATGACCGGCGTGGACATGAACATCTTGCGGAACATCGACATCTGGGCCTTCGGGCGCCAGTCGCTCGACTTGGAAAAGAAGCGCGTGGCCGGGACGATCCCGGGCAAGAAGGTCAAGGCCGACGACATCCACGCGCTCGAAGTCGGCCAGTTCTACATCGTGCAGTACGGCGAAAAGGTCCAGCGCGTCTATGTGATGCCCGCCTGGGAAGGCGTCACGGAAGACCTCGCGCGCCAGCGCGCGCGCAACGAACTCCCGCTCGAAGCCATCCTGCAATTCAAACCCGAACGCACGGTGAAACCCATGGCCGACAAGGACCTCGAACGCGCGCACCAAGAGAACGAACGCCTACGGATCGAGTTTGAGTCCGTCAAGAAAGCGGCAAAGCACCACGCGGAAGTGGCCGACCGGCTCCGCGAAGACCTCGCGGCGCACTCGGATGCGCCGCCGCCTCATCCACGCGGGGGTAGTGTAGCGGAAAGCACACGCGGCAAAGCAGCCGCGGAGAGGGCGGTTCAAGTCCCCCCCCCTGCACCTTCATCCTCACCGACGGACCGCGTGCGCTACGACATGACCGTGCAGGTCGGCGTGCCGCACTTGACGCTTGAGGAGCGCGTCATCGAGGTCCGCGCCACTACCGACGACCGCGAGGGGCAGGTCGCCCTGCTAATCGCGGACGGCTTCTTCGACTCGCCCGTGGAACCGGCCAAAGCGTGCCGCGAGTTCAAGTCTCGCGGTTGGGGCGAATGGTCCGGCGGCGCGGGCGGCACGAACATGAGGAAGCTCCTGGGGCGTTTGACGACCATGGGCTTCTTGCGCGAGGCGAACGACACCTGGCAGGTCGTCCCCGACGCGAAGCCGAACATCAAGCGGGTGCGGAGGTAGAACCATGTCCGCGCCCCGCCAAGAACGGCTGATGTTGCTCCTTGCGAAGATCGACGCCTGCACCTACGAGCCCAAGCTGAACGGCGCGCCATCGCACGCCCTGGAGGGGTGGGCGGTCAAGACGATGGGGGTCAGCGCGCGCGTCGCGCGCGAATACCTCAAGGACCTCACGCTCGCGCAGCACACCCGCCTCGTGTCCGGCAAGTACCAGATCACGACGACGGGCATGAAGGTCCTCGACACCTGGGATGAAGGGCGGCGCAAGGACAAGAAGCAGCGGACGGTGGAAGACCATGGCGAAACGAAAACGAATGAGTAGGAAACGGACGATGCCTTGGGGCGCACCCCAGGCGCAGCAGCTTGCGAGCTTGACCGAGCGCGTGTTCGACCTTGCGAGCGGCGACCGCCGCTTGAACGAGGCCGAGGCGACACGCGGCGCGACCGCGGAGATCATCGCGGCGGACCTCGCACGCGCCCGCGGCGAGATCAAGAGCCAGGCGCGCGTGATCGAGCGGCTGGAGGAACGGATCGAGTCGCGCGACTTGACCATCCGCGTCCTGCTTGACGACCTCAAGAAGCGCCTGGGCGACAAGGCCGTGCGGACCATGTTGTTCCGCCGCCACGACGAACAATCTGTGCGCCGCGCACGCTTCCGACGCTACTGAACCACAGGTACACAAGGAGAAACGAACCAATGCCCGAACCCGAAGACCCCGAGCCGGTAAGCTACGCGAAGGTTGACCAGAGGCCCAAGGTCAAGCGCATCACCATCGACAAGGAGATCGTCAAGAAGCTGCGGCACTTGAAGAACGCGCGCGCCCTGGCCCCGGCGCAGGTCCGTTCGTTCCTTGAGACCCTGCGCGCAGGCGGCTTCTTCGAGTCCGTCATGATCGTGAACACGACCACCGAGAACGGCAAGGAGCGGTGGTGGCTCATCGACGGGGGACACAGGCTCCGCGCCATCGAAATGCGGCTGGAGGAGGCCCCCGACGCCAAGATCGTCGTGGACTTCCACATCTACAAGGACCTCACGAAAGAGCAAGAACTGGTCGTGTTTGAACACGCCAACGGCGGGCGGCGCGTCAAGGCCGAGCAACGCTTGAAAATTTGGTCGCCATTCATCCCCGTACTCAAGATGATGGACGCCGCGTTGCCGTGCAAGTTGAGCTTCGACTCCCTTGGCCCGGGCGAGAGGGCGATCCGCTACACGACCGTCTTGCGCGCGTACATGGGCCGCTACAATCTGGGCCACTTCCACTCGCAGGACCTCGTGGCCCCCGCGCGTAGGCTTGGTGAAGACGACGCGCTGGCGATGGGCGAGTTCATGCGCTTCATGATCGCGGTCGCGGGAGAGCCGGTCCGCGAAAGCGTTTACTTCAAGTCGGTCGCATTTGCGGTGTTTGCGAAGGTCTATTTCTGCAATCTCAATCCTTTCCGCCAGGAAGACCTCGTGGCGCGCTTCAAGGCGAAGGTCATCACGGATACCATGACGCGCGACAACCTGGCGACCCACGCGCACGCCGCGTCAATGTGCGAACAACTGACCGACATGGTGGTGGCAGCGGCGAACAAGGGCTTCGACCTACCCAAGAAGCGCCTCATCACGGTCGCGCGATACAAGGAGGAGGCGGGCCAATAGTCGAAGACGCGGACACACAACCCGGCTGGACGACCCAGATGCTCACCTGCGGGCACCGTGCCATAAACCTCGTACCCGCGCCCGGGCGAACCGATGGCGCCGGGCGGTGCCGCCGCTGCGGGAGGGTAGCGAACATCCGGCGCACCGGGGGCGGGACAGTTAGGATGTTCAAACCGGCGATGATCGCAGAGATCAAAAAGGCGCTCCCCGACGACGCGCTCAAGGCCGCTGGCCCGTTGCCCGCCGCCATTGAAGCATCACCACCGACCGTCGCCCCCGACGGGGACTCGGAGGATGCGGGCGAGGAGCCCGCGGCGGCGCGACCACCGGGTTACACGGAGGCGGGGTCCGTCGTGATCCTGCCCGACCATGATGTGCTGGTCGAGATCGTCAAGGGCGCCGCGGGCTCGCAACGAGTCCGGGTACTCACGCGCCGACAACTACCGAACCGAAGGTGAACATCTTGGGCAGGATCAAGCCGGACCGCACGATCCCCGGGCGCGTCGTTTGCCCCGGGTGCAACCAGACGCGCGCGGCCATCTGGATCGTGTACGCGGAGGAGCGCGGCAAGCGCGCACGGCTTTTGACGCTCTGCCTGCCCTGCTACCACGCGGAAAAGCGCAAGGGGCGCGTGAAGTGGCGCTTCTGGCGCCTTGTTCTCAAACTCGCGGCGCGGGCGCCGCGGCAGACGAAAGCGGGCGCGACGGACCCTTCTGGCAAACCCCTTCCCAAACCGTCGGCATCCCCGCCAACCGTCAAAACCGTGGCGCCCGCGCCGAAATTGGGGCGCAACTTCGTCCGCGACTCGAACGGCGAGATCGTGGACATGACTTACTTCCCGATGGTCCAGTAGGAGGAGGGAGCTTGGGCGATGGAGGCTGGACCGACCACCCGGAACGCTTCTTCAAGCGCGAGCCAGAGCCGATGCTCGACCGCGCCGCGCTCGAAGCCGCGCACAAGCACATCGCCTGCGACGCGCCCGAAGTCGGGGGCCCGCATTGGACCCGACCTGGCCCGGCGTGTGGCTGGAAGTGCCCAACCTGCGCCTGGGTCTGCTCCGCAAGCTCGACGCACGGTTACGGGCCGCAAGGCCCTCCAAAGGTGGAATGAAACCATG
Source organism: Thermoplasmata archaeon (assembly GCA_041487695.1). Lineage (GTDB taxonomy): Archaea > Thermoplasmatota > DTKX01 > DTKX01 > DATEUP01 > DATEUP01. The sequence continues at coordinate 5,469 of JBGPNV010000039.1, forward strand.
GCGAAGACCAAGAGCGACGACCTGATTGCTGCCGTGACCGAACCCGACTTCACGCTCCACATGGGCGGGTTGCGGATCATGGCGCCGGTCGTGCCCGGGGTCGAGGTAGTCATGATGGTGGAGGGGCGCCGCTTCGCGGTCCGTCCCGGCGAGCATTGGGACAGCGAGGTTGTGGAGACCGTCACCGCCGCGCAGAAGGCCACGGACGACATCGCGCGCGGCCTGCGCGCTATCCTCATTGGCAAGCTTGACACGAGCGACCCCGCCGACCGCTACATCCAAGTCTCTCCCCAAGCCGCTCGCCGCGCGGATGAGAAGATCGCCGTGTACGAGCGCGCCCTAAACTGGTACGGCAACGCCGTGCCCGGGTCGATCACGCGGGACGGCGGGGCCGTGGCCCGCGGCGCGCTCAAGAAGGGGGCGGTCCGATAGCGCGCAGCATGGCGGTGAACCCGCACAAGAAGCGGAAGAAGCCCGACACGCGCCCGTGGATCACGGTGCGGATCGAACACGCGCAGGTCGAGGATGAAGGCTTCGAGCTGCGCGTGGACCACCTGACCTTGCGCTTCCGCGATGCCGAGGGCGCGGGGCGCGCGCTCGACGCGCTCAAGGGCGCCGCCGACCTGGGCGACATGGAGACCCGCGTGCGCGAGCGCATGGATGAGAACTTCACGGCGCGCGCGGCGCCGCCCGCGCCTCGCCCAAAGGAGGCGGACCATGAGCAAAGCTGACCAAGGCGAACACACCCTGGACTACGCGCTCCATGTGGCCGCGCGCGTCGTGGAGGCGCTGCGCCCCTTCGCGGAGCGCATCGAGGTCGCGGGGTCCATCCGGCGCAAGCGCGAGATGGTCCACGACATCGACATCGTGATGCTGCCGAAGCGCACGCCGAGCGGCCAGAAGGGGCTCTTTGACGATGCGCCCGCGGGCTCGCCCGAGACCTCCACGCAAGAGATCGAACGCACGCTGGAACTCAAGGTCACGCCCGCGCTCAAGAAGCTCGCGTACCGCAACGAGATGGAGGCCGACGGCCCCAAGATCAAGAAGTGCCTCATGCTCAAGGGCAAGGACGCGACCGGCAAGCCCGAACTCATCAAGATCGACCTCTACATCACCTACTTGGTCGAGTGGTGGCCCACCCTGCTGCTCATCCGCACGGGCTCCGCACAGCACAACGAGATGCTGGCAACCGTCGCCAAGGCGCGCGGCTGGACCTTGCACGCCAGCGGCGAGGGTCTTTTCGACCGCAACCACCAGCTCCTCGCAAACGAGAGTGAAGAAGCCATCTTCAAGGCGCTGGACCGCGCGTACAAACCGCCCGAGGAACGCGAGGTCCATGTCACGCGCACCAAGAAGGCGCGTTCGGAGACCCCCCCCACGGACTGAAATACCCCTAAACTCAAACTCCTATCCGGTGAACCCAATGCCACAAGAACAAACGCATCAGGAACCACAGCCGCCTGCCGTAGTGAACGCTCAAGACTACACCGATGAACTGGCGCTCGCAGCGCCACGCGCCCCCGCCAACGCTCAAGAGGCGCTGGCGAACATCAAGGACGCCACGCAGCGCGCGGTGCGCCGCCAAGTGTATGGCGGACTCCGCAACGACCGCGGCAACCACGAGGTCCCTGAGCGGATCGTCGCGGAGACCTGCATCAACCTGTGCCTCACCTACGGCCTCGAACCTGCGATGCGCGAACTCATGCTCATGAACGGCGTGCCCTATGTGCCGCACAAGGCGTACCTCAAGATCGCGGGCAACAACCCGCGCTTCCGCGGCCTGTCGTCGGAGCCCACGCCGAACACCAACAAGGACGCCAAGTATGTTCAATTCAAGGCGACCGTGCGCGTCGCGCACCCTGACCCCGAGCTTGCCAAGGACCACAACCGCGACCTCATCTTCACGGCCTACGGTGACGCGGCGCCCGACAATGTGACCTCCATGATCGCGGTGCCGCCGAAGGGCACGGGCGCGAAGAACCTTGACCCCCGGCTCATTCAGGACCCCGCGAAGCTCCCCAAGACGGACCCGGACGGCACGCCCAAGTGGGGCTTCCTTTGGGCGATGGGCGAGGAGCGCGCCGAGCGCAACGCGCTCGAAAAGGCGTTCCCCTTGAACATCTCGTGGCAGGTCGGCCCGCTGGTCGCGCCCGACGACGGGCCGAAGACCAAGACCGTAGAGATCGACACCGACATCAGGGCCGACCAGGGAGAGACGGGTCGGACTACGCGCGTAGAGCCAGCGACGGCAGGGGAAAGCCCTGTGCCCTTGGCCCCTGTCCCCGAGCCCGAGCCCGCGGGCGCCATCACGCCCGAGCAGCTTGAGGTCGTCAAGGAGTTCTCGAAGAGCGCCTACGCGCCGCTCGTGAACCTCCGCAACACCTACATCGAGGCGCACGGCTACGCGGGCGAGTGGTCCAAGGCGACCGCCGCCGCGTTCATCGACCACGCCCGGATCATCAGCGAAGCCCGGGCGAAGACCACGACCGCCGAGCGCCAGACCGCCGCGAAGAAGGCCAGCACGCTGACAGTCGATTAGGGGGAACGAGCCTGGAACGAGACCTCAAGCGCCAGATGAAGCTCGCGCGCGCCGCGTGGCGCGCGCTGCGGAAGGCCGAACGCTCCATCGAGTCGATGGAGGACGAGCCCGGCGATTGGGGCATCCTCCTCCAGCGCGCGTTTGACGACGCGAAGGAGGCCCGCGCCGAGATCGCGGACTTCATCAACCGCGCGACCAAGGCGTTTGGGGTCTATCCCGGGAAGCCTAAGTAACCGGAGGTTCACAAGATGGCCGCGTACATCCACACGGACCGGCACCCGTCAAGCTACGGCTGCCTCAACTGCGGCAACGACCCCGATGTGACTTGCTGCGATGGGTGCTGCCCCCTGCCGCTCGCGCAGCGCGGCGAACTGCCGCTGGACCGGATGCTCGCGGAGTTCACCGCCGCCATGCGCGCCAAGTTCTTCGCGCGCAAGGCCAAGCATGAGGGCAATAGCGTCACGGACTTCGACTTCGATTGGGTCAAGGGCCTGGACCGCGCGGAGATCGAGGGCCACTTCCGCGCCGAGGTCAAGGAGTGGCTGGATGCCGAGGGCCCGGCGGCGCGTTTGGGCGAGGATGTGGATGTAGCGAACATGGCGTTTCTCACCTGGGCGGTTGACCGCATGGAGCGGATCGACTACCGCTGCCCCGTCAAGGATTGCTACTTCGGGGTCTCCGGGCCCTACAAGGACATTGCCGGGGAGATCGGGCACCACAACCTCATCATCCACACGACCGTCATCAAGTCCAGCGGGGGCAAGGCGTGATGACCGTCCACGAACTCAAGACCTGGCCGCGCTTCTTCGACGCGCTCCTTGACGGTCGCAAGACCGCGGAGGTCCGAAAGAACGACCGCGCCTTCGCGGAGGGCGACGACCTGCACCTGCGCGAGTGGGACCCCACCGCCAAGTCGTACACCGGGCGCGAGATCACGATGCGCGTCACCTACATCACGGACCTGCCGTGCTTGCCCGGCATGGTCCTCATGTCGGTAGCGGCGCCTGCCTGCCCAAACTGTGGGGCGCATTGCCAGGCGGATTGCGGGTGGGATCGACGCCACCAGGGAGGCGCGTGATGGCCATGGTTTCCATCTATGTTCAGCATCTTGGTGGCTACGGCGTGCCCCAGGACATCCTCGAAGCGCGCACGCGGCTCATGATCGAGGCGGGCTTTCTCCTGCTCAAGTCCGACCCCATACCTGACCCTCACGACGGCGGTAAACTCAAGCATTGGGCCGTGTGGTACTTGCCCGGTGATTGGGCCGCGAAGGGCCCCATCACGGGCAAGACCGTCGATCAAATCCGCGAGTGGGTCTCGCTCCGCATCCAGCCGGGCGAGATCGAGATCGCGCGTGAGCATTGGGGCCTTTCAATCGACTGAGGGGGCGTACATCGTGGCCGAAGACGATTGGGACCCGCGCATCCCGCGCAGCAAAGGCGTGGCGCGCTTCCGCGAGGGCGCCGCCATCCGTCCGGCTATGGAGCAGGGCTGGCTCTTCATCATGATCGCCCCGACCGAGGAGGGCCTGGGCGAAATCCTCAAGCACGATGGCCCGCGCGTCCTCGTTTGCGCCGACTGTGGCGTGCCGGTCGAGGATGGGCGCGTGTTCCATGTCAAGCCCGAGACCTACTCGGTCATCTACCGCGGCGAGACCTTCTACATCGAGCGCCATATTGGCCTGCGCTGCGGCTGCGCGATGAAGCGCGGCCTCACGGGGGTTCAGCCTTGACCGAAATCGGCTTCGGCTGCCTCTTGATCGCGGGCCTCTGTCCCCATGGCAACGACAACGCGCCGGGCGAGTGCTTTGAGTGCCTGGCGGGGACCGCTCCTAAGAAGCCGCGCGGCCCCATGCCGACCAAGCGCACCTTCAAGGGGGCCCGACGATGAAGCGCGAGCTGCCACGGGCGAAGGTCGTGGAGGAGCTTACCCGCCAATTCGAGCGCCACATGGCGAAGAACGGTGCGACTTGGAGCGAGGTTGTGGAGGCGTTCGCGCTGGTCATCTACCGCAAAGGCATGGCGATGGAACGGAGGAAGTGGCGATGACCAAGCGCGGCGCCGAAACGACGGGCGACACGCCCGAGCCGTGCCCTACGCCACACTTGCACGGCAACCCCTTCCGGTTCTGCCCAAATTGCGAATGGCGAGAGGCCCCCGAGACGCCCCATGAAGTGCGCCCCAAGGACCCGGACCCCAACCGCCTTTGCATCCACCCGTTCAACCGCATCACGGCGCTCGATTGCGTAACGACCAAGCACATGACCGACCGCGAGGTTGGCATGGTCCACAAGAACTGGCTCGTTCACATCGTCGGCTGGTGCCCCGATTGTGGCTCGCTCATCACCGCCGACGGGCGCAAGATCACGCCCGGGCACGGCCTGGGCTTCGACCTCGTGGACGGCATGCAGGTCTTCTTGGAGGGGGAACAGGATGGGGTACGAAAAGGAACCGCGTAGGTGCGACGGGTGCGGGAGCGCCGAGCGCCCCGTCAAGATCACGACGGTGCCCGATGGTATCCCGCAGCGCCAGTTCCTTTGCCGCAAGTGCGAGCTTGAGGCCAAGCTGCGTGTCGTCAACGCCATCCTCGCGCGATCCGACACCTGCCCCGCGTGCGGGGGGTCCGGCACGCGCACCGTCGAGCGCACCTACAAAGGGCGCGAGTCGTGGGGACGGACCTACAAGACCGAACACCGCACGATTATTTGCGAAAAATGCCAGGGCGACGGGCGCGTTCCAAAGGCGGTGTCCGCGTGACCTCGGAGCCAGGCGGAAGTCCCGTGGGCGAACTTGGCCCCTACTGCACCTACACCTGGCGCGGGCGCGACTACCCCGCGCCCAACCATGTGAACGGCGGCGCGCATCAATGCGCTATGAAACACCGCGACCGGGGCGGTGCCCGCTTTCATCGGTGTTGGCAATGCAAGCGGCGGCACCGTGCGCCTGCGCCGCGAGACCAGCCCCTATCCCCTTAATCCAGCCGAAAACGAGGAGATGAACGAGATGGAACAACCCGGAAGAGATGAGCGCGCGCAAGTGATCGTGAAGATTGGCGAGATCGTGACCTTCTTCGTCGCCGCGAAGGTCGTCCAGCCGCTTCCGCGCGGCTATGTCGAGGTCGTGGACGAGGACGGCTTCAAGCACGAGGTCCCCGCCCACATCCTGCGCGAAGCGCGCGAGGCGTCCGTGGGGCGCTTCGAGCGCAAGCTGGAGCAGCGCACCAACCCTGAAGCCGCCGCCGCCCGCAGCGCAGCGCGCACGCGCCCCGCGCCGACCGCCTCCTCGGGACCCTCGCGTGGCAACGACCTGCACGAACGCCGAGACGACCGCCGCCGGGACTTCCGCGAGCGCCGAGAGCAAAAACAACGCGGCAACTACTGAGCGGGGGCGCCCATGCCCTTCACGGTCCACACAGGCAGCGCCCACGAGGTCGTTCCCCGCTTGGGGCAGTTCGACATTGTGATGGCCGACCCCCCTTACACGCCCACGCCGCGCAACAAACGCAGCGAGTGGCAGTTCACGGACACCGTTCAAGAGGGCCTTGAGGCTGCCGCGGCTGCCGTTGCGCCCGAGGGCGCGATGTTCGTCTTCACGGGCTCCTCGGGCAAGTCGATTGAGCGCGTCCTGCGCTCGTGCGGCGTCAACTTGCCGCTCACGCGCTTGCTCTACTGGCGCCAGCGTTTCGTTACCAGCGCCGCCGCCGGTCCGTGGGGCGGGACCGTGACCCCCATCTTTGTGTTCGGTGCCGCATCGTGGGGACACCCGAAAGCCCCTTGCATCATGACTACGGACGGCATGGCCGGTCGCCACGCGCGCGCCAAGACCGGCAAACCGACCGGCCATGTGGCCGAGGTCCCGCTTGTGGTCTCCGATTGGCTGCTCACGCCTTTCGAGAAGTTTGACCGCCCGCTGCGCGTCCTCGATCCATTCTGCGGCACGGGCGCGCTCCTCTTCCCGGCGGTCGCGCGCCGGTGGGAAGGCGTGGGCGTCGAGATCAAGCCCGAGTACGCGAAGCTCGCGGAGCGCCGACTGGCCGTGGCAACCCGGCAAACACACCTTGGGGGGATGAGCCACGGCGACGCAAGATGAGGCCCTGAAGGTCGCGTGCCCCGCTCTGCGCTGCGGCGCCGAGCCCGGCGAGATGTGCCGCTACGCGCCCGGCGGGAACTTCATGATGAAGTGCCATCGCGCGCGCTACCAGGCCGCGGGCGGTGGGCCCCAAGCCGGACCAGAACCCCGTAGGGTTCCTGTGCCGCCGCTGCCCGGCGACCTTCTACACGGGCATGGGCGTTCGCGGCCACATGAGGATGACCGGCCACAACGAATGGACCAGCGTGGAACGCGCGCCAGGGGAGACCGGATGACCGGCCCCGCTTTCGACTACACGGGCTTCGAGCCGATGGATGACCACGGCAGCCGCTTCCACAACCGCAAGAAGACTGACCAGTACGGCCTGCGCTACCAAGTCGCTGGTCCGTTCAAGCCCGAGGGGTGCGCGGTCGCGGAGCCCCGCCACAAGAGCTACGGGTGGATGCGCGTACTCGTTTGGCGGCGTGATGAGCGCAAGTGCCAAAGCTGCGGCGTCACCGTCCAGATCGACAAGTCGTGGAAGGAGGTCAAGGAGACCCGCGCCGAGTCCGACACCTGGGGCGAGGTCCAGCACATCGTCCCCAAGAAGGACGGCGGGACCGATTGCGGCCACAACCTCGTGCTGCTCTGTCGCAAGTGCCATGTGGCAACCTTTCGCCGCGGCTACGGCGGCATCCCCAACCTCACCTTCAACCCGAAGGAGAACCGGCAGATCGAGGATTTTACTTCCGCGCCTTCTTCTTAGGCGGCTTGCCGCCCACCTTGTCGAGCCCAACGAGGACGCGCAGTTCAGCCTGCACCTTGCGAGGCCCGTAGCTCGCCATCCACCCGTCAAGCTGGTGCGGCTCGTGCGTCGGCAGCTTCGCCTTCTTGACCTGCTCGGGCGTAATCGCCCACCGCTTGAGGTCCACGCCGAAGATGCGCTTGAGCCATCGCGCGTGCGCGTTGAAGATGTGCTGCCCCCCGAGGTCGTAGTCCGTCAGGCCCCACGCCTTGATCCCATGGCCCCCAAGCTCCTTGACGACACGCTCACAGCCCGCCATGAACGAATGTAGATGTTCGCGGCGCAACTGCCCCTGAGAGGACACAACCGGCACCGCGTAATCGAGCCACCGCGCCACATTGTCCACGAGCGCGATGTGTTCCACCACGATGATGTGCAGGTAGCCGTCCGGCATCAACCGCGCCGGGATGTAATCTTCAAGCTCCTTGATCGCCTCCACGACCTCCTTGGAGGTAATGGGGCGGTACGCGCCGCCCCCGGTGTCGTCCGCGAAGAGCCCGAACGGAATGATCCTCGCGTCTCTCCACTCCCCGAGCTTGACGGTAAGCGTGTCGTAATGCCCTTTGGTCCATCCCGGGACGCGCATCATCATGTAAAGCACAGCGCGGATCGGAGGCTTCTTCATTCCCATCGCCTCAAGTTCATCGCGCGCCGCAAGGATCGCGCGTCGTGTGTCGTCGTCCCAACTTACGGTCTTTTTCCCGGGCATGGTTCATCGTCTCCTTTGAAACTCCTTGAAGATCGTGAGGGGCGTGGGCTTGGGGAGAGGCGGGGGCGTTTCGCGCGCTTGTCGAAGCCGCTCTTGGCTGGCGCGGTCCTTGTCCGCTTTGATCCGTTCGCGCATTGCTCGATGGGCAGAACGGTGGCACGGGCGGCACACATAGAGAAGGTTCCTGATGTCATTGTTCCACGGGTCCCTATCGACATGGTGAATTTCGAGCGGCCCGGCCTCGTCCCGACCCTTGTTGCACACTTCGCATCGGTAGTTCGCCCGCGAGCGAACGGCGGCTCGCAAGGCTTTGTCGAGAACGGGGCGTTGAAGGAAGTGGTGCCCGCATTTAGGGCAGATCGGCATCGAGTGCGCTTATAGCGTCCGGCACATAAATAGGTTAACCGAACGCTGTGAGGGTTCGGGGGCTCCTCACGCTCGGGGGCGGTTTCGGCAGGCCGAACATCCTACCCTTTTGGCCTTCGGAGGGGGTTCGAGGGCCTTCTTCGCACGGGGCGACCCTTCGGGTTGGGCTCCAAACGGACCCGGCGCAGGATGATCGAGGCGGGCGGGCCTTCCACGACTTCGACGGACATGATCGAGCCGGGCCCAAGCTTGAGGAGCTTGCGCGCCGAGGCGGGGATGATGACCCTGCCCCGCGAGTCAAGGATCACCACGACCGGCGGCGACAAACTCCCTCCCCCGGGGGGAATTTCCCGTGCCGCCTACATAAGTGTAGGCGCCGAGCGTTGCGCGATGACGGACTACTACTACCTCTTCTTGGGGCAGCC
>JBGPNV010000040.1:0-12941 GCA_041487695.1 Thermoplasmata archaeon
ATGCCGTTGATGAGTTCGTGTCTGTCGGCACCTACGCGCGTGAGGCGGTCGAGGAGATGTTCGGCCCGCCCAAGCCACGCCTGCCAGTCGCGCGTCCTGACCCGCCGCGCCTCGTGCGGTCCGTACCGCCTCCAGCCGACGCTCCAGAACCCATCGAGGCCGACTACTACCTCGTGGATCAACCTGCGCGCGCGCCGATCCCCACGAGTCCCACGGTAGTAGTCATGACTGTCAGCATCGCGCGCGAGATGTTCAGCCTGCCCGAGAACGCGCCGCCCGACCTCATCAAGCAACGCTACTCGCAGATCACATGGAAGGAAGGCGACAAGAACCGCCTCGCCACGGTCAACATGGCCTACGAGATGCTTTTGCAGGACGCGATCAAGCGCAAGCACGGGAAACAGTAGTTTCGGAAACGACAGCGGCACTTTGCTTAAATTGGGTTCGAGGGCCATACTACCTCGATAATCATGGCGTCCCAAACAGTCGCGGTCGTGAACCCTGCACACAAGAGGCGAAAGTCGAGCGGCGGCAAGAAGCGGAAGACTTCTTCCAAACAGCGGGCCGCGGCCCGACGCAACATCAAGAAGGCGCGCTCCGCGAAGCGGCGCATCGCCGCGCAGCGTAGCGCCGCAGGACGCAAGGGCGCGCGCGCCCGGTCGCGCAAGCGAACCAGCGGCAAGCGCCGCAAGACCTCTCGCCGCTCCCGAGTCACGACCTCGGTGGGGCGCCGCCAGGCCAAGGTCATCGTGCGCTACTCCAACCCGAAGAAGCGCCGCAAGTCCACTTCGCACCGGCGCCGCCGGACCGCGAACCCCCGCCGGATGCACCGGCGCCGACGCAACCCGGGCAAGCTCTCGCTTGCCAAGTTCAAGGGCAGCCTGCCCATGAAGGGCAAGTGGCACCTGGGCGACTACATCTGCACCATCGGCGGCTTCGGCTCGACCATGGCGTGGGGAGGCGTCGGACCTGCGCTCACGGGCGGCAACCAGCTTGCCGCGCCGGTGTCGGGCGGCGTGTGGTGGCTCGGCACGAGCTACGCGCTCAACAAGATCGCCTTCACGCGCAAATACATCGCGCGCGGCTACTTCTGGGGCGGCGCCGTCGGTTTCGGCTTTGTCGTCATCGGGACCATCGTGAACGCCCTCACGCCCAAGCCGCAGCAACAGGCCATGAAGGGCCTCGCGGCCCTCGAAGAGCTTGCCGGACTCGGCCCGCTCGACGCGGCCAAGGAACTCATGACCACGGGCATCGGGAACATCCAGAAGCTCCTGACCGGCGGCGGCAAGCTCGGGGACTCGCCCATCGCGGCAGAGGACCTGATGAGCGACTATGTGGAGGCGCCGTTCGCCACGCAGCTCGGGTGGACCACGGATGTGGTCGGACCCGGCGGCGGGCTTTCGGGCGTGCGCGAGCGCGGATGGGGCCGGGGCGACTCGTCCTACGACATCAAGCGCATGGACGCCCTGGGGTCGTTCTCGGACGAGATGACCGCGTGGAAGAAGTCCATGGGCATCCCGAGCGCCAGCGAGTTCGCGGACCAGATCACGGGGATGTAGGGGGCCCCGTAAGGTCCGCGTCTCCCCTTTCCTTTTTCCCAGATCGTCACAAGTACCAAACACACCGGAGGACCGGAAACCATGGCAACACCAAGCAGGCAGATCAGTTCCATCAGGGGCCAGCAGGACGCTCTTGAACGGCGGGCGCGCGAAGACGCGCTCATGAAAAAGGAGATCGTGGCGAAGAGCCAGGCCAAGAACCTCGTCGTGGACGCGGTGAGCGGCGACACCTTCAAGAAGCGCCCGCTGTCCCTCACGGACCGCAGCGACTTCACGAAGAACGCGAATGTGGCCTCGACCCTGAGCCAGTTCGCCATCATGGTCTCGCCGGGCGTCAAGCTCGGGCTCGAACTCGCCTTCGCAGGCGTGAAGGAGAGCTACGGCCACGAGTATGTGGCGCTCCGCACCTACGGCAAGATCAGGGACGCGACAGCGGCCCCGGGCGTGGACATCAACTTCGGCAGGCTGGTCGTCATCGTCCAGTCCCCGATGGGCGTCGAGAAGACCCGCCTCCTCGACACGGGCATCCAGCGGTTCAACGGCTCCTCCGGCGCCGACCGCAACTCGCTGCTCGCCTACCAGGTGCCCGAGACCTTCCGCGCGACGCAAGGTGACTTCATCCAATGGCTGCTCAACAGCCCGACGGTCATCGGGTTCACGGGCGCCACGGAAAACACCTTCTTCACGATGGAAGTCCTGGCGCTCGAACTCCAGCGCGCGCAGTAGCGCCTGAAGTCGGTCCTCCTTTCTCCCTTCAAAGGGGGAACGGGGCGTGCGCCAGCGGTGGGGCGCGCCCCGTTCCATTTCCCCCCCGGAACCCCGGGGGGCACACCTACCGCAACCCCGTAAGCCCTACCACGGCGGGGGGAGGTCATCACGGTGTCCAAGCTATCGACGCGCGCACGCAAGGCCGTTCTCAGCGCGCTGCTTGCTACGGGCTACATCAACCCCGAGAAGCTTGGCTCCACCCTCCTGCGGTCCGATGGTACGGCTCCGGGCGGCGGGCTTGAGCCTGGCGAGCTTTACGACCCAGACCTCACGGAGAACTACCCATTCCTCTGGCACGCGCTCAAGGGCAATGTGGGCTTCTTCTGGCGCTTGGACCAGGGCGGGGGCTCGAACCCCGCGTACATCCTCCGCACCGACAAGACCTTCGCGGACGCGGCGCTCGACGCTTACGCGCCGACATTTACCCATGTCCTGGCGCGGGCAGAGGTCCAGCCCGAGTTCAGCACCGTGGGGTTCTGGTACGACGCGGGCGCCGACGCGACGGTGAACTTCGGCATCCGCAAGTATGTGTCGCCCACATTTTCGCTCCTCGCAAGCACGGCGCCAGCCCTCGTGGACGGCCAGATGCACTACACAAAGTTCTCCTGCCTGGGCAACAACCTCAAGGCGTACAAGGACCAAGCTTCGCCCGCGCAGGTGACGGTAACGGATAGCTCGTTGCCGAACCCCGGGCGATGGGGCATCGGCGTGGACACGCTCTCGCGCGGCCACTTCTCCTCGTTCCTGGGCAAGTTCCGCGCGCCCGGGTCCCCCGCGCTGCCGGTCTATGCCTACCTCCAAGTCCCCTTGATCGGCGTCGGAACGGAAGCCGACCCCATCCGCCCCCAGGTGCCGCCGGGGATGCCGGACGGTTCGTTCTGGTCCGCGCTCATCAAGTCGCAGAACAGCGACGGCAAGCCTGGCGACTACCGCACGATCCTGCGCGTTGGCGTAGGGACCGCAGACCCCACGGCCTTCAGCAAGTGGTACAACGACCTCAAGGGCCAAGGGATCGGCTCGACGCTGCTTGCGGACAAGATCGCGGCCCTCGTCGCCGCCAAGCAGCTTGACGACCTGCTAACCGACGCGGACTTCAAGGACGACGCGAAGAGCGGCGAGATGAAGGGGTGGTCCTGATGCCGCTCCGCAAGGGCCGTCGCGCGCAAGAAGACCCGTTCGACATCGACCTCCAGCCGCGCAAGGTCGGCGTCTTGGGCGAGAGCTTCCAACCGAACCCCTACGGACCGCCTGAGTCTCGCGGCGGCGCGCCGCCGAACACGCCGACCGGCGACAACGCCAAAGCCATGATGATCGCCAAGCGCGCGCTCGTCGCGCTGCGCTACATGAGGCCGTCGGAACAGTTCGAGGTTGATCCCAACAACCCGATCCCCGACGGGCAGGGCTACTACGCGCTCACGGCTTGGGAAGCGCGCGAAGCGCCGTGCGGCGATGGCGTGCGCCGCAACGCCATCGTGGTCAAGGGCCAGCCCGAGGGCTACGAGCGCATGGGCGTCCTCGGCACAGAGGCGCTGGAAGTCAGCGTCAAGTCGAATTGGGCCGCGGACGCAGGAGGCAAGACGGTCTTTTCCGCGGCGTGCCCAACCGCGAATGTGTTTGGCGACTCGACCAAGACCATCACGCAAGAAATCCTCTTCGCGCGCTTGCGCGTGCGGAACCCCTGGCTCTCGCGCATCGTCGTGAAGCTCGGCAACATGAAGGGCATGGGCGACAACCTTGAGGGAACCGGCGTCAAGATTTGGATTTCCAAGGGCCAGCCCATCGAGCAAACCCGCGTTACGCCCATCGCGCGCGTGCGCGGCGACATGATCATCGCGGCGCAGCGCACCTTCAACATCGTCTTCGAGGCGTTGCCGCTCTCCATCGTGGACGAGTCGGTAAGCGCCTGCCCCGTGCCTGGCGACGACGACACCTACTTCCTGTGTATGCAGACGGACGAGGGCCTGACCGTCACCGTCACGACGCGCAACGACGGCGGCGCGCCCGCGGAGCATTGGCCGTACTTCGAGCTTTACACGCTCGTGGGGTCCTCGACCGGCGGCGCGAGTCCCGGCGGCTTGCCGGTGTCGGCGGTCCGTTCCCAAGCCATTGTCAAGCTCTTCCTCCAGAAGCTCACGGTGCCCGTGGGCAACTACATGACCCTCGCGGACGCGAGCGCGGCGACGGGCGTGGCCTTGCCCGCCCCCGCGGTCGTGGGCGATACCGGCGCCGACGCGACAGGCGGCGCGGCGCCCGGCTCGCCGCTCACGCAGGACTTCTGGCACTTGCCGCCCTACCCGTTCATCCTGCCGCGCGGCTGGATGAAGGTCAAAATCAAGTTCACGCCAGCGGGGGGCAATTCGGTCACGCAAATTGATGTGGCGATCCTCAAGAACACCGGCACCGGCACAGTCGTCCTCTTCACGCGCACCTTCGCGGCCATCGCCATCGGCGCGGTGACGGAAATCGCCGTCCCCGTGCAGATCACGGGCGACACGACCTTCAACCTCGGGGAGTTCATCGGCATCCGCATCAAGCTCACGCATAACAATGTCGGCACGCTGAACATCAACCACACGCGCGGAACCGACGAAGGCCACGCGGAGGCCGCGGTGTCCGCGTAAGGAGGCTTGAACATGGGCGACAAGAAGAAGGCCAAGACGCCTCATCCCGCGGAAATTCCCCAAGCGGCACCGCCTCTCCCGCCCCCAACCTTTGGAGAACCGCTCTTCAATCAGGCGGACCTCAAGAAACGCGGGGACGCGGCGGGCATCGAGGTTCTTGAGAAATTGGCAGCGTCAGGCAACGCGAACGCTCAGAAGAAGCTCAAGGAAATCCGCACGAAGAAAGTCAAGGAGCTACTCGGCGCGGCGGAAACCGCCAGCCCATCCGGGATCAAACTCACGGGGATCGAGCTTGCCGAAGTTATGGGCGAGACGCTGCCGGATGACTTCATTCCGCTCCAGCCTGGCACGGCACGACTCATCGTTTCGTCGGACGGGTCCTTGATCGCGCAGGGCTTCATCGACTTCTTGCAGGTTATCGGGTTCATCGAGGTACAATGCGAGCCTGAGAGACTGAAGAACATCTGCAAGGAGTCCATGAGGCAGATGGGGAACGCCCAACAGAACCAGCACAAGGGGGTTCGGAAGTAGATGTACCAACGCGGGCGCTTCAACACATTTGTCATGGTTCCGCACAGACATACAGCGGACTACCAACAAGGCGGGCAGTTTCTCGGTCCGGACCCACTTATTCTTGTCTCGGACGCAGCCCTAACCGAGCAATCCCGCTTCACCATCGCGGCGGGCTCGACGACCTGGCAGGCGGCAAGTGGTTCCTCTCTGGCGATTAAGGCCGCGTCAAATTCAACCGCCGTCCTCGGGGCAGGCCCCAATGGAGAGGGCTATGGATATAGCGCAAATGGAGTGTTGTTGAATGTCAAGCACAATGGCCAGTTCTACATCGAAAATGCGTCAGGAACAATTCTCCTACATCTCACCGCGTCGGTCGCATCGTTCCGCAATGCCACTCCAGTCGTATTCTATACCGACAATGGCGTGACTGAGCAATCCCGGTTCACCATCGCGGCGGGCTCGACGACCTGGCAAAGCGCGGCGGCGCAGAATTCGAACATGCTGATCATCGCAGGAGGTACAGGCGGCATCGTTGTTGGCGGCGCGACCGTTGCCGCCTCACAAGTGAACATGGGGCAGAACAACAACTTCAAGGCCGTCTTCGGCGCAGCGGCGATCTCCTTCGAGGCCGCCGCCGCCGGAACCTCAGTCCTGAACATCACTGCCACAGAATTCCAATGGACAGACGGTGCTACCCATCCCGTTGCATTCTACAACGCCGCAGGAGCCAGCGAACGCTGGCGGCTGGTGAATGTGGCTACTATCCACCGTAAGGTTGGCGACAACGCGACTGTGGACTCGCATTTCGAGTGCTTCGATCTCCCGATCACGAGCGGGCAGACTCTCCTACCTGGCGATACGGCAATCTGGGACACAGCCACGCCCGGGCGCGTCATCGTATCCGGAGCGAACGCGACTGGCGCGGTTGGCATCGTACTCGTTGGCGATACGGGTGATGCAGGCGGAACCCTCAAGGCCACCATCATCCTTGAAGGGTACAAAGCGATACTCACCTCCGATGGAGTAATCGTCCAAATGCACCGGATCAAGCCCGGGGCGACCGTTGGCAGGTGGGCGGACGCTGGCGCTGGCATCATCGCGCAGACAATCGGGTTCTGCCTCGATGCCGTCGGTGGATCGAACCTGCCGTTCAAGGCGTGGATTACGGGTCCTCTTCTTTACACATAGGGAGTTGAAAAAAACATGGGACTGACAGAAACGATCGTGTGCGACATCTGCAACCAGCCAATCGACCCCGCGGTGAACAAGGTGCGCCGCATCGTGGTCGGCACGACGCTCTACATCCTGTCCGACAACTGCAAGGACACCCCCAACTTCGCCGCGAATGTGGCCACGCTGACGACCGCCCTGGTCGCGGCGTTCAAGGCGGACCTCCAGCGCCTCAACACCGAACTTGGCATCTGACCGGGAGGACTCATGGGCAAGAAGGCACGGATTAAGCGGCGGCGCGCGGCGCGCAAGAAGAAGGTCGTCATCGAGTACGCGGACGGCGAGAAGCTGCTGCTCATCCGCTCCACCGGCCAGGCCAAGTGGGTCGGCTTCAGGAACTACTTAGAAATGCTCGGCTTTGTCGATGCGTGCGTGGACCCCCAGGCGCTCAAGGAAGGCGTGATCCGCTCGTACAACGAGAAGGCGGCAGAGAAGGTCCCCGTCAAGGAACCGGAGGTCCGGGCACACTAAGGTTGAGGGGGCGCGCGCCCTCGTAGGAGGGAACGACCTTGGCACAAGCCCCATCTCGCTTCAACCCCGAGCCCGAGCCCACCACCAAGATCAGGGAGTCGGGCGGGGCGATCCTGCCCATCGGCGCCGTGGCCGACACGCAGTTCCTCAAGCGCGTCGGCGGGCAGATCGTGGGCGCCGCGGGCGGGGGGGGCGGCGGCTACAACCTCATTCAAGACGAAGGAGCGCCGCTCCCGGTCCAGACGACCTTCAACATCGTCGGACCAGGCATCACGGCAGCCGACGACATACCGAACGCGCGCACCAACATCACGGTCTCGACGGCTTCCGCGGTCGGCCTGGCAAACGCGAACGCGGAGGGCGCAGCGGACACCCTCGCGCGCTCGAACCACACCCACAAGCGCGATGTGCGGATCGCCAAGGCGGGCGTCGATGTGGGCACGCGCAACCGCATCAACTACCTCGACGGCTCGAACATCACCATCTCGCCGGTCGATGACGCGGGCTCGGACGAGATCGACACCACGATTTCATGGACCGGCGTGAGCGTCCAGAAGAACTCGGGCGCGACGGTCGGCACGCGGCGCAACCTCAACTTCATCGAGGGGACCAATGTAACGCTCGCGGTCGGGGACGACCCGGGAAATGACCAAATTGACATCACCATCACCACCACGACCTTCGCGCCCGTCACCCACGCGCTGCTCTCGGCCACGCACAGCGATACCCTGGCCAGCGCGCCGGTGCGCGGGTCCGTGATCGTCGCCAATGCAACGCCCGCCTGGGCGCGCGTGGCCGTCGGCGGCGCGGCGACCTTCTTGCGCTCCGACGGCACGGACACGACTTTCAGCGCGATCCAGGCCGCGGACTACCCCGACTTTGTGGCCTCTGGGGGAGGCCACGCGAAGGGCGCCGTGCCGGACCCAGGCGCGGTTGGCGGCGCGACCAAGTTCTTGCGCGAGGACGCAACCTGGGCGGTCCCGGCAGGCGGCACGCCCGCCGCCGACCAATGGGAGTTCCCGCCCGGCGCGCGCTCGAACCTTAGCGGCATCTCGAACGCCAGCTTGAGCTTGCAGCCCTTCAACTTCGCTTGGAACCTCAACGCGACCAAGGCAGCGATCATGATGAGCCAGGGCTCAACCTCCAATTCGTCCGGCGGGCTTTCTATCAGCATCGCTATCTACACGCGCAACGGCAGCACCCTGAGCTTGGCGTCCAGCGGCTCGCAATCGTACTCGTGGACCTCGGGCACAGGTCCGTGGTCATCTTTCAGCGGCATCAAGAACTGGACCGTGCCGGTGTCGTTCACCCTCACGCCCGGCCAGTATTGGTACGCGGTCTGGGTCCGCACGACGAACGCGGGCACCTACTCCATCTTGGGCGGTCCGCCAGGCTTGAGCTACTTGGGCGAGGCTGGCGTTGCCTCCAACACCAGCCAGCAGATGATGGACTGGCTCGGCTTTTTCAGCGTCAGCATCACGACGGCGATGCCCTCAAGTATCGCCTCCAACGCTCTTCAAGGCGGCGGCAGCACGGGCGTGCGCGTGCCGTGGATTTTGCTTACGGCCATCTAAGGGGGTGCGACGACGCCGACAAACCTGCTTGACTCCTCGGAGATCAAGAGCCTCGACAGCCTCCTGCGCGAGCAAAAGGGCCAGATGTGGGAAGGCGCGTTCGACAAGGGCAAGCACACCTTCGCAAACACCCCCATCTTCATGATTATCCCGACGCGCGGGAAAGCCGCGATGACCGTTACCTGCCCGAGCCGTGAAAAAGTCGAGTGTCCCCATTGCTCGCGCAAGTTCTTTGTCAAGTGTGGCAACGAGTTTCAAGTCGAGCATCCAACGGGCTTTCACCCTGCCGTGGTCGAGGGGTGGAAGCGCATGATCCGCCCGATGAACACGCCAGTCATCGAGGCGATCATTCCCTTCAAGGAGGTCGGAGACGCCTACAATACGGGCATCGAGGTCCTACTGCGGTCCAAGGAACTGCGCCAGTTTCAAATCGTAGCCACAGCCGAGGACGACATGATCCTGCCGTTCATCCCGAACTCCCACGGCCCGCTCATGGAACTCCTCAAGCACATGGGCGACTTCGACGCGATCAGCGCGCTCTACCACACGAAGGGCGAGCCCTCGTACCCTCTCGCGTTTGGCGACGGCACCTGGCAGGGCCCTAACCCCTTCCGCCTGAATACTTCCTGGGTCAAGCTCAAACGCCCCAAGGTGGTCGAGGTCAACGGGATGGGCATGGGCTTCGCGCTGTTCAAGCGGCACCTGTTCACGGACCGGCGCATCGCGCGCCCCTGGTTCCGCACGGTCAGCGAGAACGACGCGCAGGGCTCGAAGGGCTACACTCAGGACCTCTGGTTCTTCGAGAAGGCCAAGAAGGTCAAAGGGCGCCCCAAGTACCGCTTCGGCGTCTATACCGGCGTGCGCTGCGGCCACATCGACATTTCGACGGGGGCGGTCTATTGAAGAAGCTCAAGCTGGACCTCGGGTGCGGCACAAACAAGCAAAAGGGCTTCATCGGCGTGGATTTCGCGCCTTTGCGCGGTGTGGACATCCGCATGGACCTTGAGAAGTACCCGTGGCGGCGCTTCAAGACGGGTTGCGTGAGCGAGGTTTACATGAGCCACTTCGCGGAACACATCTCCGACTTCAACCGCTTCTTCGCGGAGGTCTGGCGCGTGTGCGCCCACAACGCGACGGTCACGGTCGTCGTGCCTTACCTCCATTCGGACCGCGCGTTTCAGGACCCCACGCACAAGCAGTTCATCTCGGAGCATCGGTGGGCCTACCTCAACCGCGACTGGCGCGAAGCTAACGGCCTGAACCACAAGCCGTACCTCACGCGCGAACACTTTGTCGGGGAGCGCCTGGACTTCACCTTCATGGACCCCAAGTGGAAGGCGCTCTCCCAGGACGCGCTGCACGACGCCCTGGCCCACAAGTGGAATGTGGCCGCGGATATGCTGACGGTCTTGCGAGTCAAGAAGGGGGGCCGCTCCCGTTGATCGCCAAGGACAGGTCGCTGGTCATGAGCATTATCCGCACCCTTGAAGCGATGGAGGCGGACGAGCGCGACACTATCGCGGAGCTTCGCGCGCCACGAGTTAAGGTCCTCACGCACAAGGAGGCGACGCCACGCGATGCCCGACGATGACGAACACACGGTCGTGGCCGTGCTGGAGGAGCGGTTCAAGAACCTGCGCGAAGCGCACCGCGAAACCATGTCTGAAATGCGTAGCGTCAAGGCCATCGTGTACGAGGACCGCGGGCGCATCTCGGCGCTCGAAAGCACGCGCGCGACCTGGCTCAATGCGGACGCCAAAGGCAATACGGGTCTCTCGCGGGCGATCCAAGACGAACTCCGCGCCCACGAGGAGGCACGCAGCGTCTCCTGGCGCGAATGGGGCGGGTGGGCCATCGGGCTGCTCGGGTTTCTTCTTGCCGTATATGCAGTAACAAAAGGAGGTTGAACGAACGACACCAGACATCGGGGCCCTCGCGGTCGCGCTCTTCAATGGGGCGCTATCCGGGGCGAGCTATGGGTACGCGGGCTGGATGGTCCTGGGGCACGACGAGCCGTTTGACGGCCCGAAGTTCCTCCGGGCGATCATCTGGGGCATGATTGTGGGGGCCATCGCGGTCTTCACGGGGATGCCCTTGCCCACGACGGATGCGAACGCGCACCAGGCGCTACAAGACCTGGGCCTGCTCGCCGGGTTCTCCGGCGCGCTGGACCAGTTCTGTGTGTGGCTCTGGCAGCGCATCAAGGGGCAGAAGCCCTGGCGTGGCGGTCCGATGAAGACCGCCGCGGTCGCACCTTGAACCTTCCCGGGGGTGCGAACCACCCCCGGCACCTTTTTCTCCATAAGAACTGAGGAGGTCGTTGGATGGGCTTGCTAAAGTACCTCAAGCGCCGGTTCTCCCGGCCCCACGCACACATGGTCTGCGCCGCGCACACGCGAGCGTTCGAGAAGGGCGTGGGCCCCAACTTCAAGCCCGGGGACTACGCGGCGCTCTTCGAGCAGTTCTGGGCACAGCACGCAGGCGAGGACAAGAAGGCGCTGGACCTCGCCATCAACGCCCACAAGCCCCCCTGCCCCGTGTGCTTTGAGGGCAACGAGGTCATCCTGAACCGGGCCATCAAGCAGGTGCGGTTCGCCATCACCAAGGGGAGGCGCGGATGACGCAAGCCCTGATCCACCGCTCGGGGCCTCTTCGATGGGACGCGATACGGCGCCTGTCGGTCGCGGCGCGCGCGGACCCGCGCGACTACGCGCTCTTCAACCTCCTGCTCTACGCGGGGCTCAAGCCGGGGCAGATCGTGGTCGCGGTCGGCAAGGGCTCGAAGGCGGCGCCGCTCAAGATCGCGGACTTCGACGCCCGCAAGGGCACGCTGCGCGTGCGCGAGCTTGTGGTCCAGAAGCGCCAGGCGCGCGTGGAGGAACGCACGCTGGCCTTGGGCCAGGGCGCGACTTGGGAAGCCCTCGCATCCTACCGCATCTCCATGGAGCATCGCTCGGCCTTTGGCCGTGAGCCGGTCGAAGAGGTCCATCGCCCCAACCTGCTTTTCCCCATCGACGCGCGCGCCCTCTTCTATCGCGTGCGCCGGTGGGCGGAAATCGGGCGCCTCCTCGACCTCGCGCCCTACATCTCGCCCATGACGCTCGTGTGGACCCACCGCGAATACATGAAGAGTGCCGATGCGGCGGGGCGCGATCCCCACACAGTCTTCGACCAAGAACTCCTTATCCAGATGCTTGCAGGGGCCTCGGGGGACCGTTTCGTCCCGTACCTCGCGCTTTTGGAGGAGCGTGTGCCGCACGCCAGGGCTTGAGGAGAGCGGCAAGAAGCTCGTGGCGACCGCGGGCGTCACCGCGCTCGTGACGGAGGGCTTCTACCAGCTGCTCAATCACATCCGCGGGACCCACGGCCTGCCGCCCATCGAGGAGGATCAGGACCTCTCGGGCGTCAAGACGGGCGGCGCGCTTATCATCACCGCCGCGGTCGTGCCGTCCGAGAACGCGCCCTTTGTTGCGGGTGTAGGGACCGGCGTGGCCGCGCGCTCTATCATGAGGAATGTGCTGCCCCCGCCCGGCGCGCGCCCCAAGGTGTACCGCAGCGTCGCCGCCGACGAAGGCGGCGCGACCGCCAGCGGGCGCACGCTCAAAGTTCACCAACTGCCCGAGACCTCACGCGAGGCCAAGTGGCGTGAGGTTGCGGCCATCTTCCGCAACATGATGAACGAGGACCACGAGGGCGGCGCGGGCGAGTTTGTACCCGCCGAGCGATGGCACCCTGATGTCGTGGGCTACGCGCGCAACCTCGTGGCAACCTCCAACATCGACGCGACCGACGCGGAGCAGGTCGTCCGAGCGATTTGGACGCACTTTCGCAAGACCTACACGGGCGGCAAGTTCTACGCCTGGGACCCCAACAAGGCGGACTACTTTGTGGCCCCTCATGTCTTCTTGACGCCCTACGCGGAGGGCGGCTACGGCATGGTGGGCGATTGCGATGATGTGAGCATGGCCGTCGCCGCGATCCTCTTGGCCCTGGGCTACAATGCTGGCCTTATGCTGGTCAAGCAGCCCCGGCACAGCGACTTCAACCATGTCGTGCCGGTCGCGCTCTTGCCCGAGAAGTACGCGAAGCTCGTGCCCGCGAACGACACGCGCTACCGCACGCGGCTGCCGTCGGGCGAAACGGCCATCGTGATCCCCTTGGAGTTCACGCGCCCGCGCCCCTGGCTCTACTTCCCCAAGTACGCG
>JBGPNV010000041.1:0-12893 GCA_041487695.1 Thermoplasmata archaeon
CCCTTCGCCTTGTAGGGGTCGTCCTCTTCTTCGAGGATTTTCAGCGCCGCGGCGCACTCGTGCGCGATGATCGGCAGCCACGCGCGCGCGGTCGCGTAGTAAACACGGGAGTCGCCTTGGCGCGTCAAGTGCATCCAACTCGCGCGAAACCACGCGCGGAGCTTACGCGCCCCATCGCCCACGGGGGGAGGAGGGGCGAGACCCCTATAAGAAATGTGTGCGCGCGCGCGTGTGTGCATTTTGCGCGCCTAACAAGCCGCTCAATGAGCCGCGCGATTGCGCGCCACCGCTATCCAGCAGGGCGCCCGGCGGTCCGCCGGGCGTTGTTGCATCCCTCTGACGGCTTCCCCTACTCCGCTGCGGGCTCCGCGGCCCGCGGGCGCACGGTCAACGCCTCGACGGGCGGGCCGCGCGACATCTCATCCTTGCACTTACGACAAAAACCACGGTCCACATCGCCCACGGGCTTGAACATCGCCGCGAGGTCGGCGCGGCTGTCATCGAACTCGATGGCGCCAGTCTTCTTGGACCGCTTGTAGAAGCCGCGCACGCCCACAAGCTCGATCATGGTGGGCTTCACGAGCTTCACGCGCGCAAGCCAAAGCTCGTCCACATCGCGCGCGCAGCGCGAGCATCTGAGAATGACGACCACGGCAAGGTCGCCACAGGCGCGAACGCCCTCAAGATTGTTGCGGCGCGAAGCGCCGCGACATTTTGCGTGCGCGCCGGGGAAAAAGAGACGACCCCCATATGTGTGGTCGGGGTCGTTTCTTTTTTTTCGCGGTTTTCGGGAGCCCCCACACTAACCGTGCCGCATTGGGGCCCCGCAAACGGGGGTGCATTACGCCCCCGCGCGACCCTTGCGCGATGAACACACACGAAACGATCCGAGGGGGCCACTATCTCGACACCTTGCGCTGACCGCCGCTCGCCCGTTAGCCTTTAGGGTCCGGGGTCGGACGATCCAATGTTCGAGCTTAGAGCGCGTTTTATTTCCCTGGTTGTTCGTCGTGGTGGTCATCTTCTGCTTGCCCAAACTTCGAGGTCCGTACCTGCCTTCGGTGTAGCGATTTCCCCTTGCCGGGGGTTCAGCTTGGCTCTTGCGGCACGGACAGTCTGTGACCAGGGCGACCTCGTTCCCCCGACGCATCCGCTGGACCCGGGCCCGGTAATTAGCCGGTTGTCGAGTCGTTGGCCTCCGCGTCGAAGGGGTGCTGTGGCCGCGGCTTTTGAGGACCGCGACGCGCGCACCGCGTCAGATGGATTGCTCCTGCCGAGGTTCATGGGGACCCGTCCATCGTCATTCCGCTTGCTCTCTCTATTCATGCAGCAGCGCAACCCCCGTTGGGGGGCTCGCGGCTTTCGGGGCGAGGGCGCGGGCTACTCCATCATGATGTAGGAGCTTGCCGCACGGACCCGGCGCAGGTTGAAGGCAGCACGGGTTCATCGTCCACGGGATTGTGACGGCGTGAGGCGCTCAAAGTCCTCTCGCTCTACAATCCGGTAAGGCGCTTCATGGACGGCGCGACCTACATGAAGCCCATGACGGGCAAAGATGCACGAGAAGCCCCGCGATCATACGGGTGTCGAGCGCCGTCTCGCGGGGTCCCGTGGGCCCGAGAGGACGAAGTCCCGGGCGCTAAAGCAAGAGGGAACTGCCGCCCCTGGCTCTGTGTCGCTCCTTGCGCGACAAACGATATGAACCTTTGGTGAACATCTGCCGGTTCCGCACCGGCTCCACCGGAAATCATGGGGTTAGGCCGCGGACAGGTGGGGGTGCGACTCGCGTTCGCCCACGATCTCGAACACCGTGCCGTCTTCCGCGATGGCGTGCGCCATGTGCGTCAAGCAGAGGCGCACTTTGTCGCCGCATGAAAGCTCGAACTCCGCGCCGGGCTCCGCGGCGTCGGCGCAGCGCGTCGCGGAGCGCGGGATGTGGAACTCCCGGCAGTAAAGGACGGTCGAGCCTCTGTCGTTGTACGCTCCGCACTCGATCATGATAGGTCCTCCGTGGTGGGTGATGCCGCCCCTTGCGGGGCGGGAAGCGTGATCTCGGTGCCGGGCGGTTCGCACCGGCAGCCGTTGTCGAGGAGGCGCCGCCACTCTTCGCAGCCGCGCGGGGCGCGGTCCGAAAAAGTGATCCAGCTTGTGCGGTGGTCGCAAATCCAGAGCCACGACTTGATGTAGTGGTCCGGGTTCGCGGCTACTCCTCCTCATCGTCGTCGGGCGCGTCCGGCGTCGGCTTCGCGGGCTTCTTGGGCTTCTTCTTGTGCGGCGGTATGGTAGTCACCCCCTTGCCCCGTGATAAGCGGGGAGGGTAAAAACCCCGGGGGAGGGATGACTCTCCCCCGGGGCGACAAGCGTTTGCGGACCAAGACGCTGAACTGGATGCGCCCCGCGCCGAAGTAGAACTCGCAGCTCGCGCCGCGATCCTGCCATCGCGCCCACATCACCAAGCCTCCCGCGGCGCGTCGATGCCGTGGAGCGGGCAGGTGCCCGCGATCCTGTACCAACCGGCGCGGCCATCGACGCCCGCGCCGTTCATGTTGGCCGCGGGGTCGCACTTGCAGCCCTTCTTGACGGCCTCGGGGTGGCCGGGCGGGGGCAATTTGTTGGCAAGTACGCGGTCGGCCAAGGGTTACTCCTCCTTACGCGCGCGGAGCCATTCCGGCGGCGGTAGGGTTCCCGCACGGCGCTTCTTGAGCAGGTCGCGGGCGTCGATCATGGCTGCCCGAAGCGCAGCCGCCCGCGTTTGTCGAAAGCCAGACATGACGGCATGGCTGTCTGGAACATAAATAATCCACATCCAGCCCCCATGACTGTCCGGCGATACCGTAACTTGAAAGCGATGATACCGCGCCTCGAACTCGACTTCACGAGTTTCCCTGCGGGTCCAAAGAACTCCATGCGCGCGCAATTTGCGGATTGTCTCGGCCATGGCCTACTCCCCCTCGCACTCGTGCGCGTCGTCGTCCTTGATCGTTTCGGCAAGCGTCGCGCGGCGCGGGGCCTTCCACTTGCAGGCCGGGCAGACGAATTGGAACGGCAGCTTGGGCGTCATGCCTTGCCTCCGGCGCGGCGCTCCGCGACGCTCTTGCGAACGGCGCGTTGCGTGTCCTCGATGACTTGAAGCGTGTCGGGATCGAGGGGCTTGAGGTCCGCGAGCGTCAACAAGCGGAGCGTGTAGGTCGGCGCCGGTCCGACGACCAGCGCCTTCGCGCAGTAGAAGCACACGGCGAACATGAGGTCGTCCGCGGCGTCCACGCTGCCGGTCTCCGCGAGGCCATCCACGACCTCGCCACACCCGGGGCACGCGCGCTTCGGCACCTTGATGTCGGTCATGGGGGCGCCTCGCGGGTCTCGCGGTCGATCTCGGCCATCGCCGCCTTCTGCGCCGCGGCGCGCGCGGCGGTTTGCGTGGACTCGCGGCCCTCGGCCACGACCTTGCACTTGCCAAGCAGCGCGTAGGCGTAGCGTGGGAGGCCCGTCAGGGGGAAGCGAAATACCTTCCACGGCCACTCCGCGCGCGGCCCGCTGTCGTCCTTGCGGACTATCATGATGAGGCCAAGGTGGTACTCGTAGGAGGTCCCGGGCCATTTTTGCTCCCAAGCCGTGCGCCAGACCATCAACCCCACCGCCTTTGCATGGCTTTGCGCCAGCCGCGCCCGTACATCCGCTTGTAGCGGCGCTCGATCTCTTGTTCGGTCTCGTAGGGCGGCAGGCCGCGGTGGACGCGCTTGTGCCGTTCAAGGTCGGAGGATGCGTCCGAGGATGCGCTTGTGGTCAAGGACCCGCGGCGAAAGTCGAACTGCGGGTCGAGGTCGCACTCGACGCCGGACGGGAGGCGCTTGCAGAACGCGGTGATCCCGTCATCCCACATGGCGGTGTGGTTGCGGTGCAGGCGCTCTTCGCGTTTTTCGTCCGTCTCGTGCGGAGGCCCGCGCTCCTTGACCTCCCACGGTTGCGGGTGCTTGGCCGGGTAGCTGTCGCCCTTCAAGCCCCAATAGTAGTTGCGCGCGGACACCATGCCGGACGCGATGCGATCAAAGAGCGGGCGGGTCCGTCCGCGGTGACGCACAATGATTGGCGGCATGGCGTCGCCGTCCAAGCTGATCTCGATGACGAACGCCTTTTCCCCGAGCTTGAAGACCGCGGCCTCGGCTGCCACGGTAAGCACCCGCGGCCCCTTTTCGGGGGCCACGGGTGCCGGGCGCGCGTTCGGCGCGGGGAAGTCCATGCGCGCCTCCGGCAAGTTCAGTCCTCCGCGTCGTCGCTCTTGATCTCCGCGAGGGTCGGGAAGCCCGCGCGTCGGCGGGCCTCATCGTCCGTCTCCTTGGCGCGCGCCTCGGCCTTGGTCGGCATCTTGGGCAGGGCGCGCTTCTTGGTCGCGCGCGGCGCGTGGTCGGGGTCGTCGTCGGGCACGGGGAACAGGTCGATCCCGCGGTTCAGGTCGTTCTTGACCCACTCGAAGCCCGCGATCTCGCTGGCGTCCTTGTTGAAGAGCCGGGCGAGTTCGTCCACGATCTTCTGGCGCGCGTCCTTGGCCTTGAGGGGCTGGGGTATGTGGTCGGTGGGGCCCGTCGAGGCCGGGTCCATCCACTCGGCGCGGAACTCGCCGCGCTCCTCCGCGAGCCGGACCGCCGCCTGGTACATCTGCTCCATCGCCAGCCACTCGTGGGCGATGTTTGCCATCGTCACCGTGACCACGCGCTCGATCTTCTGGGGCACGAACGACGCGAAGACACCGGGTAGGAAAATCTCGCCGTTGCACGCGGGGCACGGGTCCATGCGCTTTTCGTCCGGGTTCGAGACCATGGCCTTGCCGCCCTCCTCGCTGTCGTGGTGTTCGGCCTGGGGGCACTTGACGACCTTGCGGTGCGCGAGCATCACGCGCGTCACGCCCAGGGTGAGGTCCTTGGGCAGCGTGGCGATGCGGCGCGAGATGCCCAGGGTCCGGGCCTCAGTCATGAAGTCCGCGGGCGCGGCGTAGGTCTCCTCACCGATCCAAACGAGCGCGATCTTGGCGGTGGACTCCTCGACGGTCGCAAGCGGGCAATCGGCGCGCATGGTCGGCGCCATCGGCATGGCGGTTAGGCACGCGGGCGCGACCTTGAAGAGCGCCTTGGGCAGCATGAACTGGATGTTGCGCGTGAACTTGATGCCCCCGCCACAGGTCGGGCAGGCGTCGATCAATGTGGGCAGGCGGCAGCAGGCGTACCACTCGCCCGCCCCCACGAGGTAGAGCCCGCCGACCCGTCGAAAGCCACACCCGCGTTCAGCCTCTACTGCCATGCGTAGCGCCCCCTGCCGTTCTTGGAGTTCAGCGTTCGCATCTCGATGTAGGCACGCTCCTGCGCGGCTTGCACGGCGGGATCGCGGAAGCGCCCCTTCGGCCCGTAGGGGGTTGCGAGCGCAACCTTGGCCTGTGCCTGCTTTAGCCGGAGGTAGGGTAGGACATGGCGAAGAACGAAACGCCCTCCTGCGTGCGAGAAAGCAAGTTCGGCCATCGGATAGTTCGTGGTGGTTCGCTTGCGGTAGTGGATCGAGCCAAAGCCGATCTCCTTGCGTAGTTCTTCGAGTAGCGTGCCGTTCGTGGCAATGCGAACAGCCAGGCTGTATTTCACACCAGGGCGGTCTTTGGGTTTGGAGGCACGACAGATGGCGATAGAGCCATCACCGTCGATGAGCCCCGCGAGGTATGCCCACTCGCGCGGCCCATAGGTGCAAAACGGGGCTTCGACGGCCACGACTACCACCCCCGCGGGGACTCAAGGGGCTCGCCCGCCTCGTTCACCAGCAAGCCGCCGCGCGTGTACGCGCGGGTGTAGCCGCGGTCGCGCGCGCGTCCGTTCTCGTCGTGTCCGGTGTGGACCTTGCCCGTACCGTCGCACCGGGCGCAGGGCACATCGTAGGCGCCCGCGAAGTACGACTCGCGGAAGTCGGGGTCCTCATCGAAGTCGTCCTGGGTGAAGCCGCCCGCGAAGGCGTCCGGGTCGTGCTTGCCGTCGCCCTCGCAATCGGGGCAGATGACCCACTCGCCCTGGTCGTCTCGGGCAGGCTCGACATGGGCCTCGCACGCGACCAAGCCCTCGTCCTTGGCGTCGGAGCAATCCTCGCAGAAAGGGTCGAAGGCCAACTACGCCACCACCGCGGGGGTTTCGTCGGTCATCACATCAGGCACAGACTTTACAGGGGCATTGGGGTCAGTCATCCTTGACACCTAAGCGTGAGATTGGGGCGAGGGGTATATCAATGTCCCCCCGAGGAGACACCGGGGGACTCATATACACCGGCCCGCGATCCCGCCGTAGGAGAGGGAACCCTGTCGAAAGAGATGGAGCAGCGGCGCGTCACGGTGAAGGTCGAGTTTCAGACTCATGAGCGCCTTGAAAAGTTCGCGGACCGCAATCTCCCGCGCAAGGGCAGCCTCTCGGACGCCATCAAGCTCCTCCTTGACCTCGCGGAGAACCGGGGGCGGTCCAAGTGAGCCCCCCACCCGCGCCCAAGCCCGACCCGCTCAACGAAACCGCCACGCGGGTCGCGGCGATCAAGAAGGTTCTTGCCGATTTCGACGCCATGGAGCCGGGCCCGCGCGGTCCGAAGGGCTACTTCCGCGGCTCCGCGCGCCCGTGGGCCGACGACTTGCGCTTCATGTTGAACCTCACCGAAAAGATGGACAAGGAAACCGGCGCGGCGAACAAGCTCATGGAGCTTGCCGCGCTGAAGATGGGCGAGTACCGGCAGAAAATCGAGTCGGTGAAGGGACGGCTCAAGGAAATCAGGGAGCTTGTCGAGGACCGCGAGGATCGAGAGTCGATCACGCACCTGATCGACTCGACTTTGCAGGAGGTCGCGCGGTGATCCACCTTGCGGGGGCGCGCGTGCCAAACTTGGCGCTGCGCGCGATTTGTGGGGAGCCCCTGCCCCCCGAGGCCGAACCGAACGCCTACTTCGGCGCAGGCGCCCCCTGCCCGCGGTGCGCGGTCGAGTTCATGCGTTACGACTACGAGCGCGCCATGCATGGCGCGCTCATGGGACCTGCCGCTGCGCGCGGCGGCACGGCCCGCATTTTGAAGCGCGAATAGGAGAAACGAAACCATGCAAGTGCGACTACCGGAAGAGTTTGCCAGCCTGTGCGGGATTGCCAAGTTCAAGGAGTTCGAGATCACCAAAGAAAACTTCACATGGCAGAAGTACGCGGAGATCGACCTTCGCAAGTTCAAGGTCGAAGCCCTCCACGGCCTGCGGGACCTCTTGGAGCCCCATGTCAAGAAGGTGCGCGGCGGCACGACGCTGCTCAAGGACATCGACACCTGGCTGGCCGTCATCGAGCATGGGAAGTACCCCAAGCCGCGGTCCGTCCGCCAGTTTTCCTCGATCATCACGGAGATGATCCGCAAGGTCCCGGGGCACCGGGTCTTCATGAAGAACGACAACTCCCTGAGCGATGTGTGGCTGTGCTTTTATGTGGGCGAGGTCGAGTACCACCCCGAGCAAAAGCGCGACGATCACTACTACCCGGCCTACTGCGACATGGACCTCTTCTACGAGGAGTTCAACGGTCGCAAGAAGAAGGTCAAGTCGTGGCGCGCGGAGGAGTGCGTGGGCATCGAGCCGATGATCGCGCTGGCCAACGCTGGCGTGTTCCTCGAAGACCCCGAGCGCCGCAAGGCGTACCTTAAGGAAATCGGGCGCTGGAAAGAAACCGTGCCGAAGATCGGCGTGCAGTTCCTCGCGCGCGGCGCGGCGACGGACGACCTCGATGGCAACCCGCGCAAGCGTGATGAAGACCGCTACGGCTGGTCGCACTCGACCAACCGCGTTTTGCTGGACCGCCTTGGCGACCCCTCGCGCGTGGTCATCGACATCTTCACCGAGAGCGACAAGGAGGAGCGCCACGACAAAGAGAACATCAACACCTACTTCTGGGAGCGCGCGGGCGAATGGAACTACATAGAGGACGATGACGCGGACGAGTCGCCGGAGGACCTTTCGGACGATGAGATCAAGGCGCGCGACAAGGCCGCGGGCGCGCGCGAGCGCAAGGAGCTTCCCAAGGAGGACCGCGACGCCGAGCCGCGCGTGATCGAGGTTCCGATCCACCCGTTCTGCGCGGTGTTCGACCTGCGGCGCCACTTGCGCTTGCGGGTCCACATCACCGGCCTCGAACAGTACCAGTACGACACCGAGATTGCGGGCCGCATCATCTTGCCGAAGGCGCACCGGCACTTGGTCGATATGCTGGTCGCGCACAAGGGCGTTTTCAAGGACATCGTGGGCGGCAAGGGCGGCGGCATCACCGTCAAGCTCTCGGGCGCGCCGGGCACCGGCAAGACGCTGACCGTCGAAGTGTACGCGGAGGCCATGCAGCGCCCGCTCTACTCAGTCCAATGCTCGCAGCTCGGAACGAACCCGAACGAGCTTGAGGGCGAACTGCACAAGGTTTTCACGCGCGCGCTGCGCTGGAACGCCATTTTGCTTTTGGACGAGGCGGATGTGTATGTTCACAAGCGCGGAAACGACTTGCAGCAAAACGCCATCGTCGGCGTGTTCCTGCGCGTGTTGGAATACTTCGGCGGCGTACTCTTCTTGACCACCAACCGCGCGGACCAAGTGGACGACGCGATTGCGAGCCGGTGCATCGCGGGGATCGACTACCCCATTCCCCCGCCCGAGGACCAGGCGCGCATTTGGCGCGTGCTTTCGGAGGTCATGGGGCTCAAGGTGCCCGCGGAGGTAATCGCGCAGGCCGTCAAGACGCACCCGCACATCAGCGGGCGTGATGTGAAGAACCTCTTGAAGCTCGCGCAGCTTGTGACGGCGCAGACCGGCGAGCCCATCACGACGCAAGTGATCGAGTTTGTGCGCCAGTTCAAGCCGACGCACGACGAAGGCGAGGACGAAGAGGGTCCGGCGGCGGGTGCGTAGTTTCGGAAAAGCGCGGCGGGTGCTTTATTAGGATCGGGCCCGCGTCATGGGCCTGGTTCCCCCGCCGACCACCACCGCACTACCCTCCTCCTGCCCCCGGGTTCGACCCGGGGGGCGGGGGTGGGGCTAACCCGGGTAGCGACCCGGGGGTAGGGGGGCCAAAGAGAGGTCCGCAAGCGTGTCGCCCGGCGAAAAACCCGAAGAAGATGAGGTCGAAGAGACCGAAGAGGACGACGAGGGCGCCATGGAAGGCGGGTCCGACGACGAAGATGATGACGAAGAGGAGGAGGAAGAGGAAGAAGAGGAGGAAACCGGCGAGGAGCCGCAACCGCCCGCGCCTCAACCCGTGCCTTTTCGACCGCGCGAGCCGCGCGGCGCCGCCCGCGCCATCACGGTCGCGCCCGCAGGCGGCGCGCAAGCGCCCGCGGCACCTTCAACTGCGCCCCCGGCGGGCAAACCGGACAAGGCGCCCAAGGCGCCAAAGAAGCCCCCGGCGCTCAAGAAGGACGGCATCGACCGCGAGAACACGGAACTCGAAGAAGGGCGCAAGCATGAGGCGTTTGAAGCCCTCGCCGCGTGCGGCGGGGAAGTAGCCAAGGCCACGGACCGCCTCGAAAAGATGGGCATACCGTGTAGCGTTCCGTTGATGAGCCACTACAAGGCCGTGTGGCAGGGCAACAAGTCGCCCTCCGCGCCGAAGCCCGCCGCGCAGGGCGCGATGCACGCCCCGAGCGTTGAAGAAGCGGCGCAGCAAGGCATGGTCCCGACGGACCCCGCGTGGAACGCGAAGCTCGCGGAGCGCGCGGCGCGATCCTCACGGTCGAAACCCGAGCGTTACCTTCAAGATGCGCGCGCGGCGAAGGCGCGCGGCGATGAAGCCGCCGCGGATCGCTACCTCGACTTGTGGGAAAAGGCAATCCAAGCGGAGGAGGCCGAGCTTGAACGCTCCATGACACCACCCGCGGCGCCCCTCGCAGCGCCCGCGCCCGTCATCCAACCGCTTTCCGACGGGGATATTCGTTACCGCAACCTCATGGACAAGATGATCGAGGAGAAATTCAAAGGCGGCGGCACGACCGACCCGATGCAAGCGGCAGAGAAAATGCTGGATCGCGTCATCAGCATCTCCGGCAAGATCGGCGGGGGCAGCGAAAGCGACGATGTAGCGGTCGCAAAGGTCATCGGCCACCAATTCGAGCATGGGCTCGACAGGCTTTCCGACACCGTAGAGAAGGTGTGGGGGCGCAAGAAGCTCCAAGAAAAGGCCCCGCGCGAAGGTCAGGAGAGCATCATTGTAGAGTGCCACAACTGCAAATCAAAAATCAAGGCGCCAATCGACAACCCGCCAACGGGATGCCCGCGCTGCGGCGCGCGTTTCGGCGCCATCCAAGACACCGACGGCACGATCCTTGCCACGGGGCAGCGGCGCCCGCGCGCGGTGTCTGCGCCCATCGAGGTCCCCGTGCCCGCCGGTCCGGTGGACATCGGCACGACCGCGCCCGTCTGCTTCGCGGGCGCGCCAAAGTGGGGCTTGGGGATCGACCCCAAGGACCCCGAGTGCATGAAGTGTGTCGTCGCGCCCCAATGCGCGCTCGCGGTCGAAGCGATCAAGGCGGGCGTGATGAAGCCGCCGATGAACACCGACGCCGCGAAGCTCGCCATGCCCACGCCGGTGCCCGAGGAACCGGACGATGAAGAGGAGGAGGTCGATGAGGGGCTGCCGCAAGAAGCGTTTGACCTCTACGACAATGTTCACCGCATCGCGGAATGGCTCACCAACGACGACCACGACGCGGTGCTGGCAAAATTCCGCACCGTGTACGGCTTCGCCGTGAACCGCAAGCGCAAGACGCTGGACGCGCGGTACAAAGAGTCGTTCGGTTACGGGCTCTACATCGCGGAAGTGGACTACGACAAGCTGCTCGCGTGGGTCGATGAGATGGGCAAACACCCCGAGATCGCGGAGTTTGCGCGCGAAAACTACGAGAGCGAGACGCCGGACCTACTCGTGAAGTCCCTCGCGGACGCGGACCACCGCAAAACGCTCGAAGCCGCACGCGCGGACTTCAAGCAAATGGCGACGGAGGACGGTTTCGGTCTCGGACCAGAAGCCAAAGGTGCCATCGAAGTCCGCATCAACGGTTGGGTTCAAGCGGCGCAGAAGCCCACGGCTACCCCGGTCAAGCCTCCCGCCTTGGAAACGCTTGCCAAACGAGCGGCGCAGCCTGGCGCGCGAGCGCCCGGGCCTTCTACAATCAGCGTTCCGCCTCAAGGGAAAGACCAGCGACCGACCGATTGCCCTATCTGCAAGGATGAGGGCAAGGCGCCGGACAACTTCTACCCGAAGGGCGCCATCGTCGCCATTGACGATTTGAAGGCTCACATGAGCCAAGTCCATGTCCACGACCAGCGGCACCCCGAGGACCCGCTCGCCAAGAAGAGCGGGGCACCCGCGGCGCCGCCCGCGTAGGAGGACACCCATGCCAGAAAACACCGCCGCACAAGTTACGGGGCGCACCGGGCGCAAGGCGCTCACGGTGTCCGTGCCCGACAAAGCGCCCGAGCAACAGACCGTCAGCGACCGCGGGCCCCAGATTTTTGAGGAGCCGGAGCCCGAGCGCGAGTACCCGCTGTGCTGGTTCTTCACGCGCCTCAACGAGAAGACCAAGCAGGCGGAAGCGATGGAGTGCCGCGTGCCCGGGCAGTTCTTGGAGAACGACAAGGACGGCGACGACCCGGGCATGGAGATCACGCTCTGCGCCATGTGCATCCAAGCGAAGACGCTCTTGGTGAACGCCAAATTGGACCCGTTCTGGGAAACGCGGCGTGCGCCGGACTGAGGGGGTGCGCTTTGCCGTTCGAGCCGAAGACCGGGGAGTTTCAGCGCATCACCGGCCCGCCCGCGCGAAAGCTCGTTAAGCTCTGCGTCGGCGCGATCATCGTGTACCAGGCCGTCGTGCTTTGGGTGTGGTACTCGTTCCCGCAATGGGACTGGACCATGCTGCGCGTGTCGCTCTCGTTCGCGGACATCGGCACCGCGCTCGCCCTGAGCCTCGGCCTTTACGCCTACTCGCTCCAAGAAAAGTCGTTCATGTCGGACGACCTCGCGTACTTCCAAGCCATCGTCGCGTCGATGCGTCGCGCGGGTGTGGACGCCAAGCAGGTCGAACGCCTTTTCCGCCACATCATGAATTTCAGCGATGCGAGCGACACGCGCGAC
This sequence comes from Thermoplasmata archaeon, assembly GCA_041487695.1. GTDB lineage: Archaea > Thermoplasmatota > DTKX01 > DTKX01 > DATEUP01 > DATEUP01. The sequence goes on from JBGPNV010000041.1 coordinate 12,149, forward strand.
TCGTGGCTTGAGGAGATCGAGGACGCGCTCGCCAAGCCATCCGCCGACGAACGCGCGGCGGCGTTCAAGGCGCTTGTCACGCGCGTGCGAGTCATCAACGACATGGACCGCCGCCGCCCGCTCAAGGAGCGTGCGGACACTTGAAGACCAAAATCAAGATCGTTTGGCGCGCGTGCGTACTGCCGATGTCGTGGACCGACGCCTTGGGCAAGCACACGAACCCCTGCACCTGCTACGGCAAGGACACGCAATGCCGCGCGCTCTTCGAGGAGACCTTCGAGGTCGAGAGCGGGCAACCGGGTCCGTTCTTCTTGGCCTTGCGGCAGGGCGCGCACATCATCCAGTACCCGCTCATGCACATCCTCGCGTTGGATGTGGAGGACGCGGAGAGCGCCGAGATGTGGCGCAAGGCCGAGGAAGTGGGCATCGCGGGGGCGCACGAAGGCTTGGAGGAGGAGCGGGAAGCCGTCGAGCGCGTGCAACGGCAAAAGAAGAACCGGGCGGACACCGGATGAGCGACGACGAGGGCGATTGGGAACTCAAGGACCTGTCGCGCTTTCCGTGGTCGCGCCCGAAGCGCGCCGCGCACCCGCGCCGCGGCGCCTACGCGCAGCTCGCGTTCGAGCTAACGACCGCGGCCTACGCCAAGCCCCTCGACGCGACCGGCGAGGCGCGCTTCCATTCGCCGTTCGTGCCGCCGCCCGACGGCGAACGGATGTGGGTGCGCGTAGCGCACCGGGGCAAG
>JBGPNV010000042.1:0-12763 GCA_041487695.1 Thermoplasmata archaeon
CCCGGCACCTCCCCTTCGACAATGGGACCCAGGTCGCCGACGAGATCGCGAGGGACGCCCGCGTGCTCACGGCGTTCCCGGTCCTCGAGCGGACCGTGACGGTGTTCCCGCCGCGGTTTGCCAGTTGCCAGCCTCTCTGCCCGGCCGTCAACCCGGTGGCCGAGGGCGAGAACCCCGGGCGCCGACTCGCGCTGGGGGGCGTAGCCATGATAGGCGGGGTGTACTACGAGAACAGCGGCGGCGACCCCTTTGCCTCGACGGTGGAATTCCGCGACCAGGTCTATCCAGCGGGTTTCCGTTCCCCCGAGTTCACGGCCGAGATCCTCCTCAACGAGATCGTGGCCCGCGAGCTGAATGCCTCGGTCGGCGACACCGTCTTTGTCGCCTCGACGCGCGACTTCAACGAGTCGCACCCCTTCCGCGTGGTCGGAATCTACGAGGCTTCCTTTGAGACGGACCAATCGCGCAACGTGCGCCTCCACCTCTCCGAACTCCAGTACCTCACGCACCGCACGCGGGGCGAGGTGACGCTCATCGCGCTCGACCTTGCCAACCCCTCAGACGCGGCGCAGGTGGCCGCCTCGGTCGAAGCGGCCCACCCGGCGCTCAAGGCCGCCTCGCCGAGCGAAATCCTCGGGGAGCTCAACGAGACCACGTCCGCGTTCAAGGTGTTCGCAGGGCTCATCGCAATCGTGTCGATCGGCGTCGCCGTGCTCTTTTCCGCCACGGTATTCATGATCTCCGCCCGCGAGCGGGTCGGCGAGATCGCCGCGCTGCGGGCCATCGGGATCTCGCGGGCGACGATTTTCCGCGAGATGCTCTTCGAATCCGGGGTGCTGGGCGGCCTCGGCTTGGCGCTTGGCCTCGGGATCGGCGCCGTGGGGGCCTGGTCGATCGACTTCGTGCTCAAGGCGACGACCGCGAGGGTGCCCCACGGGATGGATGTCACGGCGGTGACGCCTGAGGTTGTGCTCATCGTGGGCGCAACCAGCGTGCTCATCGGGATCGCGGCAGGGCTCGTGCCGGCGCTGTGGGCCACGCGCCTCACGATCGCCTCCGCGATCCGCAACCTCTAGGGGGGAGACGCCGTGTGGACGAAGGAGCTTCGGCGCCACAAGGGGCGCACGGCGGCCACCGCAGCCGCGGTGGGGACCGCGATGGCGCTCCTCGTGTCGATGCTGGCGATCTCCGACGGGATCATCGGGACGGTCGAGTCGCAGATCCGCGACAGCGGGGCCGACCTCCTCATCGGCGCCCCCTATGACACAAGCTTCGACGGCGCAAGGGACCTCAGTGGCGACCTCAGCGCCTGGGACGAAGTCACCTCGGCGACCCCCGCCCTCGAGACGCTCGTGAGCGTGTCGTCGGGAAAGCCCGGTACGGTCGCGGTCACGCCGGCCGCGCTCGGCGTCGTCCCGGGCCCCTTCTTCGACATGCTCCCGGAGGGCGACCGGGCGCTCTTCGACGGGTGGTTCAGCGGGCCTGGCGACCCCTACTTCGAGCACAACTACACGGCGGGCCACACGCACGAGGTCGTCCTCTCGAAGGAGGTCGCGCGAGCCGTTGGCGTGGCGCGCAACGACACGGTCCAGGTTTCGCGCACGGCGTCTTCGCAGGCCGAGGACTACCGCGTCGTGGGTGTGGCGGACACCGAGCTTTCCCCCGAGCGCGTGATCCAGGACGCCAAGGTCGCCTTCTTCCGACTTGGCGAGCTCCAGACAATCGTCGACGAGGCCTTCGCCCCCGGCTCGAACGGCAGCCAGGTCGTCGACCGGGCGAGCCGCATCTACGTCTCGCTCGAAGGGAGCGTGCGGCTCGACCCGGGCGGGGCGCGCGCGGTCAAGGAGAAGATCGAAGCCGCCTACCCGGACTTCGCGGGGATGGTTTCCACGCGCTCCGACCGGCTCGCCCGCCTCCAGGACGAGTACGCGGTCGCGCGCCTCTTCTACACGGCGATCGGCTTCGTTTCGCTCGTGATCGGGCTCCTCTTTGTCGCCTGCATCGTGATGATCTCGGTCTCGGAGCGCACGCGGGACATCGGCGCCATGCGCGCGATCGGCGTGTCGAGGCGCTCGGTCTTCACGATGGTCCTTACCGAGGCGGTCGCGCTCGTCTCGCTCGGCGCCGCCGCGGGCGTCGTCCCGGCCTACCTCGGCGCGCGCGCGCTTGGCAACTTCGTCGCCGCCTCGCAGGGGGTCGCGAGCACCTTCGTCGAGTTCGGGGCGCCGCTCATCGCCCTCTCCCTCAGCGAGGTCATCCTCTTCGGCGCGGCCGTTTCGCTCTACCCAGCGTGGCGCGCGACCGCCATCCCGGTCGTCGAGGCCTTGCAGACCCGCGGTTGAAGGCGCCCTACCCTGGAGCCAACCCTTTTACCTCCATCGAGGCGATGGCGCGCCCCGCGCCTCCTGGGGGTGGCTCCGTTGATCCGTCTCGATGGCGTCTCCAAGGAATACGAAGTCGGCGAGTCGCTCGTGCACGCGCTCGACGATGTCACCCTCACGATCGACAAGGGCGAAATCTTGGCGGTCATGGGCCCTTCGGGGTCGGGCAAGTCGACCCTGCTCAACATGATCGGGTGCATCGACCGGCCCACGCGCGGCACGCTGACCTTTGACGGGCGGGACGTTTCCGCGATGGACGACGGCGCGCTCGCGAAGCTGCGCCTTCGGCGCATCGGGTTTGTCTTCCAGCAGTTCTACCTGATCCCCACGCTCACGGCCCTCGAGAATGTCGAACTGCCGATGCGGGAGGCCAAGGTCCCGCGCGCGGACCGCCAGGCGCGCGCGAAGGAGCTGCTCGAGCGCCTGGGGCTCAACCGGCGGCTCCAGCACCGCCCCCCGCAGCTTTCGGGCGGCGAGCAGCAGCGCGTGGCGATCGCGCGGGCCCTTTCGAACAAGCCCGAGGTGATCCTCGGCGACGAGCCCACGGGGGAGCTCGACTCGCGCACGGCCGAAGAGATCCTCAACCTGCTTGGCGACCTCAACCGCGAAGGGATCACGGTCGTCCTGGTCACGCACGACGCGCGCGTGGCCGCCCACGGCGACCGCACGGTCTCGCTCCTCGACGGGCGGGTCGTCGAAGACAAGCGGCGCGAGGCAGCCGGGGGTTAGCCGCCCGTGGGAAAAGCGCGAAAGGCCGCCGCCCGCAAGGGCGCTCCCCGCAAGGCCGCCCCCCGCAAGGGTGCTGCGGCGTCCGGCTGGCGCCCGAAGGTCGTCGTCTGCGACGTGGATGGCACGATCACCCACAAAGACCGGCGGATCGATGCCGCGGCGGTCGAGGCGCTGCGGGAGGCCGAGGCCGCCGGCGTGCCCGTGGTCCTTGCCACAGGCAATGTCCTGCCGATCGCCTACGCGCTTGCGTACCTCGTGGGCACCTCGGGGCCGATCGTGGCGGAAAATGGCGGACTCGTTTTCTGGAAAGGCGAGGTCGAGCGGCGCGCGGCTTCCGACGGCGTCGAGCAGGTCGCAAGAGCCGTCGAGGCGGCCCTGGGGTTGAAGAGGCTCTTCACGGACCGTTGGCGTGTCACAGAGGTCGCCTTCCCCGAGGGCAGGTCGACCTACGCCCAAGTCCTTGCGGCCGCCCGCTTCCACCCTCGCCGCGCCGCCGTGCGCATCGAGCGCACGGGGTTCGCCGTCCACATCATGGACCGGGACGCCACGAAGTTTCAGGGCGTCCGTCGGGCCCTCGAGCTCCTCGGGCTTGCCGCCTCCGACGCGGTGGCCATCGGCGACTCGGACAACGATGTGGACATGATCGAAGGCTGCAGGGCCGGCGTGGCGCTCGGGGACGCCTCCGCCCGTCTCAAGGCGGCCGCCGATTACGTGGCGCCTTCGCCCGCGGGTGGCGGGATACGAAACGCCCTCGAGGCGTATGGCGTGCTCAAGGCCCCGGCGCGCGGAGCGCGCGGCGGGCGCGGCCGACCCAGACGCGCATGGCAAGGGAGGCCCCTACGATCGACGCGAGCGAAAGGAGGGCCGCGAGCGCGGCTGGCCCGCCGAGCGCCGAGGGCGGCGCGACCGGCTCGTCGACGAAAAACGAGACGGTGATGTCGTCCGTCGAGGCGCCGTCGCTTACCACAACGGTGACGGTGTGCTCGCCCGGAGCGAGCTGGACCCAGACCTTGTCGCCGTGGTCGGCCCGCGGGCGCCCGTCGATCGACCACGTAAACACGAGGAGGGGGCTGTCGGCGTCGCGCGAGGGACTTGCGTCGAAGGCGATGTCGACCCCCGCGCGGTAGTGGACGCCCGTGAGCGGCGAGCGAAGGATGAGGTGCGGGGGCTCGACGCGGAGGGAAGGCACAACGACCTCGGCCGTGGAGGGGGTGGAGTAGCCCACGGGCGTGCCCGCGGCGTCCCGTGCGCGCCAGGCGATCGTGGACGTGCCCTGGCCGAGGTAGAAGGCGACGGACACCGTCGCGCGCGTGGCGATCCCCGTGCGCCCTGCCAAGACCCAGCCGGTCGAGGCGCCGCCCGCCGAGTCGACCTTGTATTCGACCGTCGAGAGGTCGACGCCTGAGCCGTCGCCGTCCGTGAGGTCAATGCCGATGCGCGAGAAGCTCTCGCCGCGGGCGCCGGCAGCGGGAAGGGGGCGCTCGAAGGCGACGGGTTTCGAGTCGGCGAGCAGCCGCTGGTAGGGGCCCGTCACCGGGCCGTTGCCGGCTTCATCGCCGGCTTGCCAGACGACGAAGTTCTCGACGCCGTCGTTCACGGGCACGACGCCCGAGGCCGTCCACCCGCATTCGCAGAGCGAGAGCTCGGGCGAAAGCCAGTCGCTCCATACATCCGAGCCTTCGATGAGGTAGCGGTAGCGCACGCTCCCGGGCAGTACGCCCGAGGTGCCGTCAAAGATGTGGACGACCGAGGTGGCCGTGCCGCCCGTCGCCCACTCGCTCGCCGCCGGCCCGACGAGCGTGATGAAGGGCATCGTCCGGTCGACCTGGACGGTAAACGGCGGCGACTCGTAGCTGTCGGAGCGCCCCACGAGGCCCACGCGCAGGCGCACCTCGTTTGCGCCGTCGGGCAGGTGCAGACGCAGCGTGAAGCGCGCGTCGTCCGCGCTCCCTGAAAGTCCGACCTGCGCCCACCCATTCGCACTCGTGCTCGGCGCCAGGTATTCGAGGGTCGAGAGGTCCATCAGCGGGTCGCCGGACTTTGCGACCTCGAACTCGAGCAGCGCCGTGTCGCTGGTGAGCCACGCGCCCGCGGCAGGCGAAAGGAGCGCAAAGCCCACCGCGCCGAAGTCGAGGCGGAGCGGCAGGGGCGTGGAGGTGAGGACGGGGTTGCCCACGAGGTCGCGGGCGCGGAATGCCACGAAGTTGTAGGTGTCCTCGAGGAGCGGCACCGTAGCCTTGGCCACGACCTGCGTGCCGGAAGGTGAGCCGGCCGGCCTCCAGGCCACAAAGGTCGGCGGGCTCGTGTGGGAAACGGACCACTCGACCGTCCGGCCATCGACGCCGCTGCCCTGGTCGGAGATCTGGATGGAGACGGGGTAGTCGGCCTGCGTCACCGTCGTGTCGGGGGCAGGCGAGGTGGCGCCGAAGACGACGGGCAGGCCGTCGATCCGCACGAGCGTGGTAAGTTCAGCCAGGACGTCCCCGCTCAAGGAAACGGCGCGCACGACGTGGAGGTCGGCGGGGTCGTCTTGGGCGCCGAGCACCTTCGAGGCCACCAAGTCCCCGGTGGAGGGGTCAAGGGAGGCGGCCGTCGCCTCCCCCCGCTCGTTGAGGACGCTCACCCGCACTTCCTCCGTGGGGGGCACGGTAGTGGTCCCCTGGTACACGAGGCCCCCGCCCGACCATGCGAGCGTGTCGCCCGCGCGCGCGAAGCCGTAGGGGCCAAGGAGCGTGCCGTCCCCGCGGCGCGCTTCAATGGGCGAGTGGAAGGAGAGCGTCGAGGTGACGCTGAACGCGCAGGCCGCCGTCGTGCTGCCGACCGCACCGGCCGCGTCTTCGAGCGTGAGGTCCACGGCGAGGCAGCTGGGGTCGGCGAAGGCCCAGGCGAACTTGAGTGAGGCGGTGAGGCGGAACGAGTGGACCCACCCCGCACCTTGGGTGAAGGTGCTGTCCGAGTAGAGTTCGACGAGGTGGCGCGGGTCGTTGAGGACGACGAGCGAGCCGGACGGCGCGTTGTAGCGGACGACGAGGCGGGCGGAGAGCGCGCTCGAGAGGACCGCAAGCTCGACGTTTTCGATCTGGGATGCCGGGCCGCGGAAGACGAAGGTGAAGGTGAAGTGGTAGGGCTTCGCCTGCGCGAGGGCCCGGCCCCCGTCGAGGTCGACGGCCGCAAAGGCGTCGGCGCCAAGGGCCGGCATGCGGACCTTCGCGCCGGAATAGAGGTAGACGGCCCCGCCGTCCGTGAGCGAGTTGAGGTCGCGGCCGGGCGCCGCCACCGCAAGGTCGACGCGACCGTCGCCGTCGAGGTCGCCCACGCCCGCGACGGAGGCGCCGTAGAGGTCGTTGCCCGCCTCACCGGCCTCCGTGAAGTCATAGGTGAGCGAGAGGCCGCCCTTCCCGCCGAAGTAGGCGAACACCTGGCCGTTCGTGACCGGGCCGCCGGCGGAGGCGAGGGGCGCGCCGATGACCGCGTCCGTGATGCCGTCGCCGTTGAGGTCGCCCGCGCTTGCAAGCGCCTCGCCGAAGCCCGAGCCCGCGCGCCCGGTCGTCGTCGAGGCCGGCGAGGCCGAGACCCCGGCCAAGGAACCCGGGTACCCGTACACACGGCCGGCGTCTGGCTGCTCGGCGGTGAGGGAATAGCTGGGACCGGCAACCAGCAGGTCGTCCACGCCGTCGCCGTTGAAGTCGCCCGATGCCGCCGCCGCGCCAAAGCCGTCGGCCCGCGCGTCGCTTTGGAGCACGGTCGGCTCCCCAACGTCGAGGGCCGGGGCGCCGTAGAAAACGTAGGCGCGCGAGTAGCCGTCGCTCGAGGCTTGGCCGGCCGTCGTGACGACGAAGTCCGAGAGGCCGTCGCCGTTGAGGTCTCCGCCCGGAGCGGCATAAGCGCCGAAGGGCCAGCCCGGGTCGGCGTACCTGTACGACCAGTTCGCGAGCTGGCTCACCCCGCCTTGCATCCCCGAGAAGATCCACGCGCGGCCCACGTCGGACGAGCCGACCGCCGGCGGGGCGGTAACGAGCAGGTCGGAGAGGCCGTCGCCGTCCGCGTCCTTGAGGAACGCGAGGCCGGCGCCGAACGTCGAGGGGAGCGCGGGCGCGGTGATCGTGCGGTGCGTAAGGCTCGTCGAAAGCGAGGGCGCGCCGAAGTAGACATCGACCTCAAAGGTGTAGGCGCCCCCTTGCCCCTGGCGCCCGACCGTTACGGCGAAGTCGCCGAGGCCGTCGCCGTTCAGGTCCCCGCCACCGGCCACCGCCGCGCCGAAGCGGTCGTTCGGGTTCGTCAAGGTGAATGTGAGCGGCGAGAGGGTCGAGAACCCCGACCGCGAGCCGACATACACGTTGGCGGCCCAGGGGTTCCTCGAAAGGGCCGCGAATTCGCTGACGCCGTCGCGGTTCAGGTCACCGAGGGAGGCGAGCCCGGAGCCGAGCCGGTCATAGAAAGCGCGGCCCGCAAGCGTGCGGGCCGGGGGGTCGGCGACATCGTCCGTGATCGGGGTGCTCTGCGGCGAGCCGCCCGTGGCCGTGCCGGGCGCGGTCCCGGTTCCCCCGGCCGGCGTGAAGGCGCCCGAGGGCGAGGCAAACCCCGAGGGCGCCGCCGAAAGGACGGCGCCAAGCGCGGGGGCGAGGGAGAGGCCGAAGAAGGCCATGGCAAGGAGAGCCGCGGCATACCGGCGCAAGCGCTCGTGGCGCGAGGACACCGGGATCACCCACAAACCCTCCCTATGGGGGCTCGGTGCATGCCTTTCTAATTCCAACCCAGAGAGTCCGACCCTTGATATACGTTACTCATGGCTGGCTACGTAAATTCCTATAGGACTACCGGCCGGCCGGACGGGCCGGCGGGCGGGCCCCCCTGCGCGGACGGGAAAACGCGGAAACCTTTTGGCGGGGGGCGAGGATGGACGCCTGCCCCTAGCGGCCACGGCCGCCGAGGAGGCGCGGGGGTTTTCAAGGGCCATGCGCGCCTTCGTGAGTTTGGGGGCGGGCGACCTTTTTGCCTTCGGCAAGGGCGCGCCCTCTGCCGACCCGGAGGACCCGCTTTCGCGGCTCTCGATCGAGGCGCTCGAGGCCTCGCTGAAAGGCGTGGGGGGCAAGCTGCGCTTCGTGAAGTCCGACTCACGCCACCTCACGCTGAAGTTCCTGGGCGACCTCGAGCCCGCCGACGCGCGCGCGGTCTCGCAGGCCCTTGCAAGCGCCTCGAAAGGCTTTGCCCCCTTCCCCTTAGGCGCGCTCGGCGTCGGGTTCTTCCCGAACGCCTTGCGGCCCAAGGTCATCTGGGTCGGGTTTGACGACCCCGAGAAGCAGCTCAAGCGGTTGCACGAAGCGGTCGAGGAGGCGCTCCTGCCCCTCGGGCTCGGAGAGCCTCTGGAGGCGTTCGTCCCGCATGTCACGGTCGCGCGCGTCGTCGAGGCGCCGCCGGGACCCGCGCTTGCCGAGGCGGTCGACCCGCTCGTGCGGACGCGGTTCGGGTGGACGCGGGCCGAGGGCCTCGACTTCTGGGAGTCAACGCTGAGGAAGGGGGGCCCTGTGTACCGCAAGATCTCCGAGCACGCGTTCCTTGCCCCGGCCCCGTGAAGAGAGAGCAGAACGGCAACGATTATCTGAGGATGCCCCGCTCGCAAGCGCGGGGACCCGTCTTGGCAAGGGCTGGACGTGGGTCGGCTTTCCGAGCGCCCCTCGTGCTCGCGGCTCTCGCGCTGCTCGGGCTCGCGGCGCTTGCAGTCGTTTCGGCCCCGGGCGCCGCGGCGCCGCCAGCCTCGGGCGACTGGGTCGTCACAGCCTCGGAGAGCTACGCAAACCAGACGATCGTCATCGAGGGCAATGTCTTCGTGCGCGCGCCGGGGAACCTCACGCTCGTCAATGTCACCCTCGAGATCAATTCGACCGTGGCGGTGCGCCGAGGGATCGTGGTCGAGGCGGGCGGCGCGCTGCGCACGCGGGACGGCGACGACTCGACGGCGACATCGGGCGACCGCACGTTCATCCGCCCCCTCTCGCCGTCGGAGCGGATCACCTTCGTTGCGGCGCCGGGCTCGACCCTCGCGCTCCGCGGGACCGCCATCTGGGGCGTGGGCTACACGCAGTCGCCCCTCAACGCGTCGGCCGTGTTCATCCAGACGAATTCCACGACCTTGCAAAACGTGAGTGTGTACTCGTCGTACTACGGTGTCTATTTCCAAGGCGTAGCCGGCCCGACCATCACGGACCTGGCGGTCCAAAACAACACGTACGACGGACTTGAGGTCGATGCCGCCTCCAATGTGTCCGTGTACGGGCTCCTGGCGGCCGACAACGGCGGGGCCGGCGTCCACGTTCCCGGCGGGCGCTTTTTCGCAAGCACCGCGTCGATCCTCTCGAACGGCGATGGCCTCGCCGTGAAGTTCGACGGCCAGGCGACGCTCACCGTGTTCGACGCCTCGGGGAACGGCCGCGGGCTCGTGGCCCTCAACAACGCGACCCTGAACGCGACCTCCGGGAGGGTCACGAACAGCACGACGGCGGGCATCGACGCGCGCCTGGCTTCGCGAGTCCTTGCCATTCAGGTCACGGTGAGCGACAACCCCCTCGGCCTGCTCGCGACCAGCGCCTCTTCCATCGACTTCCAGTCGGGCGCTTTCGTCGGGGGAATCAACGCCGCGCAGATGCGCACGGGCGCGACAGCCACCTTCACGGGCACGGCGTTCAGCGCTTCGACGGGCGACTCGCTTGACTTCAACGGCTCGCAGGTCGATTTCTTCACCTGCCGCTTCGAGGCGAACGCCTTCGGCGGGACGGTCACGGGGGGCACGGGCTTCGGGTTCTTCGACTCGTCCCTGTCGAACTCGAGCGGCGGCGGCTTCACGTTCGTGGACGCGGCGGGCATCTACCTGCACAACCCGCGGTTCACGAACAACCGAGGCCTCGCCGTCGACCTCCAGGGGACCTCGAACGCGCTGCTCGACGGAGGCCTCGTGGCCGAGGTAAACCGCTCGGTCGTCGAGGTGCGGCAGCTCAATGTCCTCGGGACTCTGAGGCTCGTCGACGCGACGCTCCACGCGGTAGCGGTCCAGTCGTGGACCGTCGCCGGCCTCTTTTCGGCGTCGAACAGCTCGATCGTGGGGGACATTGCGGGCGCCTCGCTCACCGTCGCCGCCACAGGTCAGGCGTTCATCCGGTCCCTTGCCCTTGCCGATTTCGACCTGCGACTCCAGGGGCCCTCAACGGTCGACGTGGACGGCCTCGGGCACACGGGGGCGGGCGAGCTTGCCGCGACGGCGGGCACGCAGACCTGGACCAACGTATCGCAGGGGCCGGGCCCGGGGCGCGTGCGCGCGGCCGGAGCCAACCTGACGGTGCGCGGCGGCGCGATCGCGGTCCTCAGCGCGCAAGACGGCGCGGCGGTCGACCTCATCGACGTGACTGCCGATGTCGCGGGAGCCTCGTATGCGGGCTCGGGCCGGTTGCGGGAGTTTTGGACGACCTCCATCGAGACGCTGTGGCAAACGTCCGTCCCGGCCGCGAGCCAGGCCTACACCGTCGAAGACGCGGCGGCCGCGGTCGTTGCGAGTGGGACGACGGACGCGGCGGGGCGCGCGGCGCTGGGTCCCCTCCTTGCGCGCACGGGCACGACGGGAGGCCTCGTCCTTGCCAACCCCCACCGGATTTCCGCGGGCGCAGGCGCATGGCTTAGCGTCTTCTTCGTCAACCTCACCTCTCCCACGCTTCTCCAGCTCCTGCTCGGGGAAGGGGCGCCGCCCACGCTCTCGATCACGTTCCCGGCCAATGGCGCGGCGCTCTCGGAGAACCCCGTCGTGATCCAGGGCAACGTCTCCGACGGCGAAAGCGGTGTGGCCTCGCTTGCGTGGTCCTTCGACAACGTGTCGTTCACCTTGGGCGCGGTGGCCGACCCCTTCGCGCTTTCCGTGCCCGCCCTCTTCGAGACGACCTACCAGGTCACGCTGCGCGCGGTCGACTTTGCCGGCAACGCGGCTTTCCAGACGGTGTCCTATCGGATTGACAGGACGGCCCCCACCGTGGTCTTCAGCCTCCCCTTGAACGGCTCCACGGTCGCGGGGCCGGTCGTCCGCTTTGTGGGCCGGACGGAAGTTGGCGCGGCGCTCACGTTGAACGGCTCGGCGGTTCCCCTGGACCCGAACGGGGACTTCGATGTGAACCTCACGCTCCCGGACGGCAACGTAGTCGTTGCGGCCACCGCGGTCGACGCGGCGGGCAATGTGTACTTCACGGAAGTGGTCCTGCGTGTCGACGCAACCGCACCGGCAATCATTGTCGACTCGCCCCCGGATGGGACGACCGTCGCCGGACTCACGGTCGACCTCGAGGGGCTCGTCGAGCCAGGCGCAAGCCTCTCGGTCGATGGGGTGGCCGAGCTGCTCCAGCTCAACGGCTCCTTCCTGGTGACCGTGGACCTGCCGGTCGAGGGCACAAACAACCTGACCTTGCGTTCAAGGGATGGCGCGGGCAACGTGAACACGACCGTTTGGCGCATCGTGCGCGACACCCGCGGGCCCATCGTCTCCGTGGCCGGGCTCACAGGCGGGGGCCCCTACTTCATCAACACAAGCGCGCCGGACTTCTCGATCACGACCGACGAGTGGGCGTTCATCGAGGCTTCGATCGTGCCCGGGACCGTCCGCGACAACGCCACGGGTCTGTTCCTGCTCTTCCGCCCCGCCCTTTCGAGCTCGTCGGCCACACTCCAAGTCCGCGCGACAGACGCGGTCGGGAACTCGCGCGCCTACAACTTCTCCCTGCGGGTCGACGTGACGCCGCCCACCTTCACGCTCGACGCCCGCACGGAGTCGGGCTTCGTGAACGCGACCCCGTGGCGCGTGTCCGTCCAGGCGGAGCCCGGCGCGCGGGTCACCGTCGGGGGCGTTTCGGCCGCGCCGATCGCGCCGAACTCGCCGTCCTTTGAGGTGACGGTCCCCCTCAACGTTGGCATGAACGCGGTCGTCGTCGAAGTGCAAGACGCGGCCGGCAACGTGGCGAGGCGAACGCTCAACCTCACGCTCGACCTCCTCGCGCCCTCGCTCAGCCTCACGACGCCTGCCGCGGGCCTTTCCACCTCGGACGACCAGGTCGTCGTGGAGGGCGACACGGAGCCGGGCGCAAAGGTCACGGTGAAGGGGCAGAACGTCCCGGTTTCTCCGAGCGGGCACTTCGTCGTGCACGCAAACCTGGCGTTTGGAGCCAACACGGTCGTCATCACGTCGACCGACGCGGCGGGGAACCAAGCGACCCTCGAGCGGACCGTCACGCGCAAGACCGCGTCGGCGGGGATCCTCAACATCCCCTTCCTCACGGACAACGTAGTGGCGATCCTACTCGTCCTCATCGCCCTCATCGCGCTTGGAATCGCGGGCGCGCGCGGCGCGGCCCGTCGCCGCGCTCTCGGGGACAAGGCGCAAGGGCTCGAACGGGACCTAGAGGCGAGCCGCGCGGACCGCAACGATATCTCGTCCCTTGAAAACTTCCAGCCGCGCAGCATCTCGGACGAAGGGTTCGTGTCGGCCGAGGACTTCCGGCGCCGTGAAGCCCAGGCCGAGGGCGAGGCCGAGGTGCGCGCGCAGGCGGAAAAACGCAAGCCATGATTTTGGACGGCGGTGGCCTCGGGCCGTCGGCAGAAACCCCGCGCGCGCCTTCGCGTAGAGG
>JBGPNV010000043.1:0-12753 GCA_041487695.1 Thermoplasmata archaeon
ACCGAGTTGTTGCATAAACCCCGCCTGACCCGCTTTGCTCTTGAATCGACGAATGACGTGCCGCAAACGTGAAGGGCGGCCCGGCGTCCTTCTCGTGTACCACCAGTCGAAAGCCGCCGGAGCCGCAGACCCCACTTTCACGTCCGACGTTATGGAGCCTTCGGCCCCGGTTCGCCCTCCGCTGGTGGAGGGATGGGATGAAGCCTGCCTACGTCGCACGACGTCCAGAGACCCGAGAAGAAGAGATGGCGGCCGCCCCGCGTGGGGCGGCCGAACTACGACCGCTTCCGCGCCGCGGAGCTCCCGGACATCCTCACGGAGGTCCGGCGTTTCTCCGACGCCATGCGCATCCACGAGATGGCGCCCGGCGAGAAGGGCGGGCGCCCGCCCGCCTCGCGCCGCGACCTGCTCAAGACCTTTCTCTTCCTCGAGAAGGCGCGCGTCCCCATCCCCGAATCCACGGGTTGGCTCCACGAATTCCAGGACCTGCTCGGCCTCGACCATGTCTACTGCCCGCGGACGCTCTACAAATACCGCGGTGACCTCGGAATCACGAAGCTCCTCCACCGCGCGATTCGGGACAGTGCGCGGCCCCTCTGGCTGAAGGAGTCGATCGCGGGGATCGACGCCTCTGGTATCCCCCGGCTCAAGGGCCAGAATTGGAGCGACGACCGCGAGAAGCCGGAGCGCCACGAGCTCTACGACAAGTTGCACATCCTCGTCGGCACGAAGACCGGCGTAATCGCCGCCGCGCGCACCACGTTTGGCAACTGGCACGACTCGCCCCAGTTCGTTCCCCTCGTCCAAGCTGTCGAGGCTTGGGAGAACATACGGGCGCTTACCGCCGACGCCGGGAACATGAGCCGCGCGAACTGCGCCGCGGCCAAGGCCCGCGGCGTGACACCCTACATCGACCCGAGGGGCAACGCGGTCCTTAGGTCGCAACCCTCGGATCCGTACGAGGCCATGGTTTCCTTCGAACGCCACTTTCCGAACCGGTGGCACGAGCAGTACCGGTGGCGCACGAAGTTGGAATCGATGTTCCACGCGGTCAAGGCGGCGATGGTCGAAGGAGTGCGAGGCAAGAGCGCGACGAGCCGGCGGAACCAGGTCCTGACTCGTTGCGTCGTGCACAACCTCAGGATGCGGGGGTTGGATCGCTACGCCACCTGAGGGGGTTTATGCAACAACTCACAGGGACCGCTTGCCGCGCTGGGCGCGACCCCCCTAGGGGTCGGGGCCCGGCACTGGCACGAGCCGGCCAAACCGTCGCCGGCCCCGTGATTAAATGAGAGAATCGCGAGGGTCATCAACCCCGCTTTAAGCCTCCCCAGGGCAACCCTTCCCCACCAAGGGGAGGTCCACCAGGCCAATGGGGAGGAAGCTACGGAAGCAAAACCGCGGAAACGCGGGCCTTGCCGTCGTGGCAGTCGCGCTCCTGATCCTGGGGGGCGCGGCGGCGGTGGTTCTCCGCAGTTTCGACGATGGCCGTTGGCAAGACACCGGGCGGGCCGACGCCACCGCCCTCGTGCGCGAAGCGCAGGCCGAAGGCGACGCGCTATCGGCCTTGGCTCAGGCCGCCCTTGAGTCCACATTCCTCAACTGGTTTGTCGCCACGCCGGGCGCCCTCCGCGCGTTTTCCGAGACCTTCCGAGCTTCCCTTGAGTTGGCGCTTGAGAATCACTACCCTCGCCTTGCAAGCTCGGGCCGCACAGTCGGCGCGACGCTCGAGTTCGCAAAGGTCGAGGGCGCGGACGGCGAGGCCTCGATGCCTTCGCCTTTTGGCGGGCGGTTTGTGCAAACGGTCCCGCTGTACCTCGAGGGGGTTGGCGCCGCCAATGTCACGGTCTCGGAGGGCAAGGCGCACGCCTTGGCGACCGTTCCATTCGTTGCACAGCATCTCGTGCCGCTCCTGCTGCCGCTCTCTTTGGCCGCCCACGTGTCTCTTGAAGCGAGCGGCGAGGGCCGCGTCGAGCGCCTCACATCACAAGCTGCGCAGCGCGCCCTCGAGTCGCCCCTTGGGCGTGCCCTTGGCACGGCGGACGGCGCGGCGCTCGTGCGCTTTGCCCTGGAATCCGAGCTCGCGCTCGACTTCGGGTCTTCAGGAAACGCGACGCTTGACGCGGTCCTCAAGGCACTCCAGGTGTCGACGGGCTCTTTCCGAGCCTCGTCGTTTTTCGGGGGGTGGGCCGACGGCCCAGAGCCGTTCTCCTTGGAGGGTCGCTCGGACGCCTTCCGCGTGGACGGCCAGGTCGTGCGGCTCAAGGTCCTCGGACTCGACACCTCCAACATTTCCGTGGAGGCCCATTGGATCTTCTTCGATGGCCAGGAGCTTTCCGACACGCCTTGGGGCGGCCTCTCGCTTGGCGTCTCGGGCTCCTTTTCCGTGGAGGTCGAGGTCGACGCGCCGCGCGGACGGGCTGCGGTCGGGCCCTTTGAAATCCCGGTCAACTTCGTTGCGCGCGCCTACACGCCGTGGGCCAACAGCGAATCCGTCGTCGGTGCGCCGGCGCTCGACTCGGCGGTCCTCGACCTTGCGACTTCCGGTCGCGCGAGCCGGTTTGCCGCGCCGCTTATGGCCGCCGGCTACCTGCCTAACCAGACCGGCTACTTTGCCATCAACGAGAGCAGCCGCGCGGTCGTGCTCGCCGTCCTCGTCCAAGAGGCAGGCGCAGGGCTCCCGCCCCTTGAGAACATCACGGAATTCCAGAAGGCCTTCGCGCCGCCGGAGGTGCGCCTCGCGGGCGCCACGCTCCTCCTCGACGCCCCGGAAGACCTCAACGGGTCCCGGGCGCTCCTCACGGTCGACGGCGCCGCCGCCTCAAGCGCCGTGGTCGAAGGCGGTCGCCTGGTCCTTCACGCGCTTCCCGAGGGCCGGCGTGCCCTGCGGGTCTCGCTCGAGGTCAACGGAACCGAGTACCTTGGGCAAGTCGAGGCAGCCGTCGCCGGACCCTCGGCGAGCATCTCCCTGGCGCTTGCCCCCACCCTCTCGAGCGCGTTCCTCCACGACGCGCTCGCGCGCGGCGAGGCGGTCCCCGAGCGCGCGGGGTTCGCGGTCCTCGACGAGGCCGGGGACATCGTGGGGCTTCAGCGGCCCACCGACCAGGGCACAGCGCTTGAGGCGGCAGCGTTTGCCGAGGCAGTCCTCTTGCGCCTCGAGGCGCTCGACTGGGCGCACGCGGGCTCGCGCGCGCAGCAAGCGCGAGCGCGCGACGCCCAACTCTTCCTGAAAGTCACGACGCTCACGCTGAAGGCCGCCGACGCGTCGTACAGGGAACGGAAGGACGCGAGCATGCCGATCGGGGCCCTCGCCTCTTCGGCCGTCGAGCTCGCCTTCAAGCCCGATGTGAAGGGCGCTGTCGCCGTCACCGTGGCCTCGGTCACGCTCGCAAAGGTCGCGGTGGACAAGGGCCTCGTTGAGGTGAGTTTCTTCTCCCCCGCGGGGAGCGTCGGCAAGCTCCACTTTGGCTTCGAGCACCTGCTCCTCGTTTCGACGGCGCTTGGAGGGGCGATGACCCTCGCGACCGATGCCGTGAAGATTACCCAGGCGGTGGACGCAAGCCGCCCCGGGGACCCAACGAGCTTCAAGCTCCTCATCGCCTCGACGGCGACGGACTTTGCGAGCCTTTGCGTCGGCATCGCCCGCGGCGTCTACACGCTGGCGGGCAAGGAAGCGCTTGCCGCCGTGAAGTCAACGCTTGGCCGGCTGACCGTCGCCGTGGGCGCCGCGGCGCTCATCATCGACCTCGCCTTCCTCTACCACAAGCACGGCGGCGACCTCGGCGCCCTGTGGGACGAACTCGTCCACCCCGCGAGTGTGGGTGACTTGCTGCACCTGCCCAACCTCGTGGGCGGCGCCGTGGCGGTTACCGTCGACATCCTGGGCATGGTCATGACGACCGGTGTGACCGGCGGCCCCGTCGGGTTGGCGGCCAGCCTTTTCGTCCTTGCCGCGCTCCTCGTGGCCAACAAGGAGCAAGTGGCGTCGGCCCTTTGGGGGACGATTCCTTACAGCGCACTCCCCGGCATCCGATCCAACGTGGCTGAAACGTTGAACGCGTCGTTCTCCGCGGCCGCTTCGGCGAACTCCGTGGACCGTGCGCGCCTCCACGAAGCCGCCCGTACTTCGGCGTCGGCGGCCTCTTCAGCCTGGCTCGACGCGGCGCTGGCGCGGGACAGGGCGGGCGCGCGGGCCGCCCTCGATCGCGGCGAGGCCTGGCGGGTGCGCGCGGCCGCCGCGTCGCGCCTGGCGCAGGCCTCGGCCGCGATGCACTTTGCCGCGGCGGCGCTGGCCGAGCAGCTCGACGACCTCGCATCGCCCGCCCACCAGAACGACGAAGGCCGCCGCTCCGAGGGGTATGGCTACCACTTCGAGCCGGGCAAGGAAATCCATTACCGCGGGGACGTGCGCGTCTTTCGGATGTTCGAGGGGGGCATGAAGTCGCCCCTCACGCGCGCCGAGTGGCGCGCGCTTCTGGAGACGGTCGAGCCCGCGGGCCTTGCGACTTACACGTTCGCCTACAACCTCACGGAGACGAACGGGATTCCCTTGAGCGAGTACGAGAAATGGGGCGACAAGGTGGCGGCGTCTGGCGCCATGCTTGAAGCGGCCTTCGAGGAACTGCTTGGTGCGGAGACCGCAATCCGCGAGGTGCCGGTCTGAAGCGCCTGAGCTACTTGTTGGTCGCCGCTTCCGGCGCGGCCGCGCGACCGCCGCGTGGCCTCGGCGGCGGGTTCGCCATCGTCTCGGCGACCGCTTTCACCTTGCGAGGCGCCTTCGCGCGCGGGCGGGCAGGCTTCCTGGGCCCTTTCTTTTCGGCGGCCGCCTCGGGCGCCGCCGCCTCCTTGCCCCCTTCGGCCGCCTTCGCCTTCGGTCCCTCAAGCGCTTCGGGGGGCAAGTCCCCGCGCGCGACCGCCACGGCCGCCAGCGCCTTGCCGCGCTCCACGGCCTCCGCCTGCTCTTTCTCCTTCTGCGCGAGCCGTTCGAGCCTCGTCGGGCACTGGAGGTTCACACAGACTTCCCAAGGCCTTCGACCCTTCGAGTAGACCCGCACCATCGGCGAGGGACAGCGGGGGCAAATGACGCCCATCGCCTCGAGGCGCCCGTACTGAGGCAGCGGATAGGACTGCTCGCATTCGGGGTAGTTGATGCACCCGGCAAACCGCTTGCCCGCCCGCGAGCTCTTCACGATGATGTCCCCCTGGTCGCGCGGGCACTTGCCAATCGTGTTGTGCCTGCGGATCGCGACCTTGATCTCGTCGCCGATCTCCTTCTTCTTCGCGTCGAGGATTTCCATGACCTGGCGGAGCATCTGCTTCGACTCGTCTGTGACTTCCTCGAAGGACTTCTCGCCGGTCGCGACAAGCTCCATGTCCTTCTCAAGCTGGGCGGTCATTTCTGGCCGCGTGATGATCGAGGCGTGCCGCTCGAGCGAGTCGATCACGATCTTGCCGACTTCCGTGGGAACCGCGGGGTTCGAGATGATGTACGAGCGGTCGTAGAGCTTTTGGACGATCGTGTGGCGCGTGGCCTTCGTGCCGAGGCCGAGCCGCTCCATCTCCGTGATGAGCGAGCCTTGCGACCAGCGCGGGGGCGGCAGAGTTTCCTTCTTCGTCTTCTCGACCTTGTTGACCTTGAGTCCGTCGCCGACGTTCATCTTCGGCAGGATCGTCTCCTTGATCTCGAGGTAGGGGTAGAAGTGCCGCCATCCCGCCTCGACGACGCGGGTCCCCTTGGCCTGGAAGGGCTCCGCCCCGATGTCGATCTTCACCGTGAGCGTCTCGGTCTTCGCCTCCGGGGCGAGCGTGGCGAGGAACCGCCGGACGACGAGCTCGTAGACCTTCCA
Source organism: Thermoplasmata archaeon (assembly GCA_041487695.1). Lineage (GTDB taxonomy): Archaea > Thermoplasmatota > DTKX01 > DTKX01 > DATEUP01 > DATEUP01. The sequence goes on from JBGPNV010000043.1 coordinate 5,847, forward strand.
CTCGTCGGGTTTCAGCGCCGCGCGGTCGGCGGCCTCGACCGGGTGGACCGGCGGGTGGTCCGTCGCGGTCTTGGGGCCCTTGACGGGGACGATTTCGTCCTGCTCCTCGATCTCGAGGATGAGCGGCTTGAACTCGCTCTTCTTGAGGTTGTCGAGGATCTCGCCGATGCCGAGCGAAGGCGGGTAGACCGTGTTGTCCGTGCGCGGGTACGAGATGAAGCCGCGCATGTAGAGGGACTCTGCCAGGTTCATCGCGGCGTTCGCGGAGAGGCCGATTCGCCCTGCGGCCTGGAGGAACGAGGTCGTGTTGAAGGGGGGGACGGGCTTGTCCGTGCGCGTCTTGGCGACCACGCTCGTGACAGTCCCCGTGTGCGAGGCGCTGGCCGCGTTGTGCGCCTTTTCCGCTTCGGCCTCGACAAAGAAGCGGCCGTGCGCGTGCTCCGCGTCAAAGCGGCCGTCGCCCTCGACTTCTGCGGTGACGACCCAGTAGGCCTTGGGGCGGAACGCGTCGATCTGCCGCTCGCGGTCGACGATGATTGCAAGCGTGGGCGACTGGACTCGGCCCACGGAGAGGAAGTCCTGGCCGACCTGACCCGAGGTCATCGAGAGGTAGCGCGTGAGCACGACCCCCCAAGCGAGGTCGACGGTCTGGCGCGACTCGCCGGACTTCGCGAGCTTGTAGTCGATCGCGGTCGGGGTCTCGAAGGCGGTCTTGACCTCCTTCGGCGTAAGCGCCGAGAACTGCGCGCGCTTGAACGTGAGCTTCTTGTTGGCGTCCTTCAGGATGTCCAGGGCCTCGACGCCGATGAGTTCGCCTTCGCGGTCGTAGTCCGTGGCGATGAGGACGCGGTTCGCGGTCTTCGCGAGCTTGCGGAGCGCCGCGACGATCGCGACAGCTTTGCCCCTCGACTCGGGGCGCTTCTCGGGCTCGATGTCGACGAGCTTGGCCGGCGCGATCGAGAACCAGCGCTTGAATTTCTTTGGGTAGTCGAGTTCGACGATGTGACCCGAGAGCCCAATTACCGTGAAGCGCTCGCCGCCGTGAGTCCAGTCGTAGGTCGAAGTTGAGGAGACGATCTGCCGTTTCGACTTGCCGCTGGAGAGGATCTGGGCGATGCGCTTGGCCGCAATGTCCTTCTCGGCGACGATCAGCGTATGCAGAAGGTCGGCCCCGGGCCGCTCAAACGGTAAGCCCTATTTGGAGATTTGCCGCGAGCGTCCCTGGCCCGAAACGCCTGGCTCAGCCGAGCCAAGGCGCGCGCACAGGCGCGCGCAGGCGTACGTGCGCGCGTACGCGCGCGCGAGCGGATCGGGAGGGCGCGCGGGAGGCCCGACCCGGCAATTTCGGACAAAAGTGGTGCGCCGGCCCTCGCGGGTCTTTACGCCACCGCCGCCAACCTTTAATTAGCGACCTCTCCCGTGATCGGGCGGTTGGGCGGGCACCCCGGGAAACCGGGGTGACGGAGGGCGCGCAAGTGGACGATGACCTGAAGGCTTTCCTCGATTGGTTGAGGGCGAGCCGCGGGAAGCAGCGGCCAGAAAAGTGGTACGACCTCACGATCGACCTCGTCTACGAGTACCGCAGCAAGTACATGCCGCCTCTCAAGGGGTTCCTGCAGTTCGTCGACGATTCGATCGACGCGATCCAATTCGAGCAGGAGATCGAGGAGCAGACCATTGAGGCGCTCAAGGCCAACCTGCGCGAGGACATCCGCGTGGAGCTCGACCGGCTGCGCGGCGAGAGCGAGGAATTCCGGAAGCGGCACGCGCAGCGCGAGACGGACAAGCGCTACTTCCAGAGCGCGCACATCCTGGGGCTCATTTACCGCGGCAAAATGCAGTAGGCGCGCCTACTTCCCGCGCGCATCGGCACGCGGCCCCTTACCGCGGCGGACGAGGCTTGTGGCCACCCCCGTGGCCGTCACCGCGGCGATGATCCATAGGGTGAGCCGCTGGGCTTCCACGAAGGGGAGCGCCGCCGGCGTGACGTTTCCCGGGGGCAGGGGGACGCCGCCGCTCTCGATTGCGTAGAAGGTCGAGAGGAGGGTCGCGCCGGCCACAACGCCGATTGCGATGCCAAGCGAGCGCATGGTCGAAAGGAAGCCGGAGGCGAGGCCGAGGAGTTGGCGGTCTACCGACCCCATGACCGAGGAGTTGTTGGGTGACTGGAAAATGGCCATCCCGGCGCCGAAGAGTGCGAGCCGCCAAATGAGGTCGAAGTCCGTTGCGGCGACTCCCAGCGTGGTGAGCGCGACAACGGCGACCGTCGCGACGCTGAGCCCCACAGCGCATGGAAGGCCCGCACCGATCCGGTCCGACAGGCGGCCTGCAAGCGGGCCGATCACGGCGATGGCGAGCGGGATGGGAAGGAGCGCGAGCCCCATGCGGTATTCCGCGAACCCCAGGACGCCGGTGAGGTAGAAGGGCAGAAGAAACGAGACGGACCCGATCGAGACAAACGAGAGCACGGCCGAAGCGTTCGCCGCGACAAACTCGCGGTTGGCGAAGATCGCAAGGTCGAGGAGCGGCGCCGACGAGCGGTGCTCGGCGCGGACGAGCACGAAAAGGCTGGCGGCGAAGGCGATGGCGAGCCCAAGGGTGAGCGGCGAGAGGGCGCCTGCGGCGGGGCCGAGCTCGAGGAGCGCGAGGAGCGCGAGGAGGGATGCCGGCAGGAGGACGGCACCCCGCGCGTCGAAGGGGTGGAGCGAGCCGTCGGGGCGCCTGAAGCGCGAAACGCCGTGGGCGCGGGGGATCGAGCGGCTCGACGCGACAAAGGCCGCCACGCCGATCGGCAGGTTGATCAGGAAGATCGAAGGCCACCCGAAGGCGCCGAGGAGGAGCCCGCCGACGACGGGCCCCGCGGTCTGGCCGCCGGCCACGGCCGACGCGATCCAGCCGAGGGCCTTGCCGCGCTCTTCAGGAGGGAAGGCCTCCGTGAGGATGGCGGGCCCGAGCGAGAACATCATCGCGCCGCCAAGCCCCTGGACGACGCGGAAGGCGACGAGCGCCTCGAGCGACCAGGCGGCGGCGCAAAGGCCCGATCCCGCGGTGAAGACGACGAGGCCGATGAGGTAGAGGCGCCGCCGCCCCGTGCGGTCGCCGAGGACGCCGAGGAGGATGAGCGACGAGGCAACGGCCACGAGGTAGGCCGTCACGACGGGCGACACGGCCGACGGGTCGACGCGGAAGTGCTGCGACATCACGGGCAGCGCGAGGTTCACGATGGACGAGTCCAGGGTGGCCATGAAGACGCCCACGGCGACGACGAGGAGCACGCGGGCCCGGTGGGGCGCGCCGGAGGGCGGGGGGGCAGCGGCATCTTCGGCCATAGGGGAGGCCGGCCCAGCGCGGGGGCCCGCCAAGAACGTTGTCCCCGCGAGGCGGCGCGGGAGAGTAGATACGGTGCCACGACGACCCCGAGGCGGGGGACGGCCGTGGAGAGCGCCGCCGCAGAAACCCGCGCCGGCCCGCCGCTTGTGCGCCCCAAGGACGTCGTGCGCGCCGCGGGGCTCGCGTTTGCGACGGACCCCGTGTACCGCAAGGTCGTCTACGTGAACCTCGCGTTCCTCGCCGTCTTCGCCTTCGTACAGTACGTCTTCGAGCTCCCGCGCGCGCTCGAACCGCTGCCGGCGGTCCTCCTGTACTTCCCGCTCTCGATCGGGCAGTGGCGCTTCTGGCGGTGGCGCGCGCTGGATACACACACGGCCCTCGCATTCATCCGGATTCACAGGCGGGCTTTCAAGGACCGCGACCTGTTGGAAAAACTCGAGAAGCCCGGCGTCGTGCGCGGGGACCACCTGCGCGTCGAAGTCCGCTTCCCCATGACGTTTGGGCGGGCGGCTTCGCGCGCGTTTTACGTCTATTCGATCGCGCTCACGCTCGGCGTGATTTTCTCCACGCTGCTTCTGCCCATTCAGATGGGCTCCCAGGTGTCCTTGGGAGTGTTCGCGCTCCGCTCGACGCTCATCGCGTTCCTCACGCTCATGGCGGCTTTCGCGCTCGCCTGGATCGTGCCCCCGATCTGGCTAATCGAGGACGCGGGTGTCCGCTACTTCAGCCGCAAGCAGCAGTCTGTCGAGAGCGTGGCGCGCTGGTTCCTCGTGCAGCTTGGCCCCATCATCGGTGTCAGCGCGATCTCGACGTTCCTGCTCATCTTCTGGGTCGCGGGGTTCTCCCTTTTCGAGACGATCATCGCGCTTTGCCAACTCTCGCTCACGCTCTACCCCGCCTCGCTCACGGCAACGTACGTCTACCACAAGTTCCGCGAGGGCGAAGCGCTCGCCGCGGTGAAGGCGGCGCTCGAGAAGGACGGGATGCCCGAGTACCCCTCGCTGCTCAACGCGCTCGTGAGGCTCGCGCCCAAGTAGGCGGGCCGCAAGCGCCGCCTCTCTCAAGCCGGGCGGACGCCCGGGGCGCGGAACATCAGGGGGACCGCCTCGCGCGAGCGGAAGAACTCCGCCGCGTCGAGGTAGCGGAAGACGAGGCGCTTGCGCGTGGGCGGCGCCGCGGCTTCGAGGAAGAACGCTTCGCAGAGGCGCTTGGAGGACCAGGCGGAGAGGAGCACGACGTGGCGGGGGTTGCGCCCGCCGAGGAAGGTCTCGTCGCCGAGGAAGCCGCGCGAGAGGCGCATGGAGTCGACAAGCGCGTCAAACTCCCGGAGGAACTCGCTCTGGGTGCGGACGGGCACCTTGAACGAAAGGAGGCGGAACACGGGCCCGTGCATGTCCGCGCCCGGCCCAAGGGAGCCCACGCGTGTCCCCCCGGGGGGCCTACTTGTTGAAGTAGGCCGCGTTCTTCTCGATGAAGCTCTTCCACTGCTCGGGGACAGAGTCGGCGGGGAAGATCGCGGTAACGGGGCAGACGGACTCGCAAGCGCCGCAGTCGATGCACTCGGCGGGGTTGATGTAGAGCTGGTCGATCCCCTCGAACTCGGGGGCCGACTGCGTAGGGTGGATGCAGTCCACCGGGCAGACATCGACGCATTCGCCTGACTTGACACTGATGCAGGGTTCCGCGATCACGAAGGTCATCGGCTCCACTCCGCCCGGGTTGGGGTTTTCAAGATCCGCAAGGAAAGGCCGTTTTGAGGCGCGCCGCGCTTGCCGATTTGGGGGGAAGGTACCTTTAGGTCAGATAAACGTGTTGGAAGGTGCGACGTGGGCCGTCGGCAGGGCCCTCTGCGAACCCTGCTGGATGGGGGGTGGGGGCCCGTGTCGCTTCCGGTGCTACAGAATGGTTTGGCGAAGGCTCCTTAGCGGACGAAGGGCCTCCAGAAGAGAGAGTGCCAATGGCCGAAGGATCGCGGATCATCGAAGAAGTCGTTCGGGTCGCGCTGAAGGACCGTGTGCGCCTGAAGCGGGGCGAGAATTTGCTGATTGAGAGCTGGCCGCACGGGCTCGAGGTCGCGAAAGAGGCGGTTTTCCAAGCGCGCGCCATGGGGGCGCACCCGATGCTGATCGTGGAGGATGAGGCCACGCTCTTCCGGAGCCTCGAGGGCTTGAAGCCGGGGGCGACGAAGGCGGGGGCGCACGAGTGGGCGGCGCTTTCGAAGGCGAATGCGTTCATGTTCATCCCCGGCCCCGCAGACCTGCCGAGGGCCTGGGCGATGGGCTCGAAGTGGGGCGCGGCGTACCCCTCGAACGGCGAGTGGTACGCGAGGGCGAAGCGCGCGAAGCTGCGCGGCGTGCGGGTCCTCTTCGGGTACACGAGCGAAGAGCGGGCGGGGGCCTACGGCCTCGACCTCGCGGCCTGGAGGCAGATGGTGCTCGAGGCGGCGTGCGTGAGGCCGTCGGAGATCCGGCCAAAGGGCGCGGCGCTCTCGAGGACTTTGGCCAAGGGCACGCATGTAAAGATCACGGCGCCAAACGGCACGGACCTTTCCCTTGGCCTCTGTGGCAGGGCCGCACAGGTGGACGACGGGTCGGTCTCGGCGCAGGACCTGAAGGACGGCGAGAACATGTCGCAAGCGCCGGCGGGGCAGCTGTGGGTCGCGCCCGATGAGAAAAGCGCGGCGGGGCGGTTTGTGGCGGACAGGCCTTCGCTCTCGCTCGGGCGCCCGGTCAAGGGTGCAGAGTTCGAGTTCAAGGCCGGGAAACTTGTGGCCTCCACGTTTGCCGAGGGCGGCGAGCGATTCCAGGGCGCCTTCGCGAAGGCGAGGGGCGACAAGGACCGCGTGGGGATGCTGATCTTCGGGCTGAACCCCAAGGTGCGAGCGGGGTTCCCACAGGACGCGATGGCGGCGGGCGTCGTGACGCTGGCGCTCGGCTACAACGACGAGCTCGGCGGCAAGAACAAGACGGAGTTCCAATTCCTCGCCCCGCTTGCAAGCGCAACCGTCGAGGTCGATGGCAAGCGGGTCGTGGACGGCGGGCGCCTGGCGCTGTAGGAAGGCTCTTACGGCATGGCCCTGGGGTCCCACGCGGTGCGGTAGCCCTCGTCGAGGGCATCCATCGTCTCCATGTCTGCGCCGTCGAGTTCGAAGTCGAAGAGGCGCGCGTTCTCCTCGATGTGCTCGCGGCGGGAGGAACGGGGCAGGACCACGAGGCCGTGCTCAAGGCCCCAGCGGAGCATGACCTGGGCGGGCGTCCGCCCGTGTTTCCTCGCGACGGCCCAGAGCCGGGGGTCGGCAAGTTTCTTGGCTTTGGCAAGGGGGCTGTACGCCTCGACGACGATGCCGCGGGAGCGGCAAGCCGCGAGGAGGGCGCGCTGGTAGAGGAAGGGGCTGAACTCGACCTGGTCCACGGCCGGGGTGGTGGCGCTCGAGGACTTCAGGTCGTCCAGGTGGCCGGCCGTGAAGTTCGACACGCCGATCGCGCGGCACTTGCCTTCGGCCCTGAGCTTCTCGAGGGCCCGCCAGGTGGCTTTGCGGACGGGGCCGACGGGCCAGTGGATGAGGTAGAGGTCGATG
>JBGPNV010000044.1:0-12724 GCA_041487695.1 Thermoplasmata archaeon
ATTGAAGGTGTGACGCACATCCTGCCGAAGCCCTTCCTCGTCATGGCGACGCAGAACCCCATCGAGCAGGAGGGGACGTACCCCTTGCCTGAGGCGCAGATTGACCGATTCATGATGAAGATGAGCGTCGGCTACCCCTCGCGCGCGGACGAGAAGGAGATCCTCCTGCGCCGCGAAGCGCGCCGCAAAGACGACGTCGACATCAACGTGATCACGAACCCAGAGAAGATTACGCTGATGCAGAACATCGTGGAGAAGGTGCACATCGACCCCGCGATCATGACCTACATGGTCGAGATCGTGACGCGCACGCGCGAAGACCCGCGCGTGCTTGTCGGCTCGTCGCCGCGCGGCTCGCTGGCCCTCTTCAAGCTGGCCCGCGCGCGCGCGGTGATCTTCGGACGCGACTACATCACGCCCGACGACATCAAGGCGGTCGCAGGACCGGGGCTCAACCACCGGATCATCCTGAAGCCGGAACCCCGCATCCGCGGCGTGCTTGCCGAAGACATCACGAACAAGATCATGGCGGAGGTCCCCGTGCCGGCTGTGTAAGCCGGCAAGGGAAAACGTGGGGCCAAAAGCGCCCTCTCGCCCCCCCCAAAAGGGGCGGGCGGGAGGGCGCCCGAGGGCCCCCAGACTACCAAGGGAAGGACCGACGGGGCAATCGAAGGGGGTGAGGAGAAATGTGGACGCGTAAGGGGTGGTTCTACCTCGGGTTGGCGGTCGTCTCGGGCCTGCTGGGGCTCGCGACGAGGTCGGTCTTCCTGCTCTCCCTCTGCGCGTTCCTGCTCACCGCCCTTTCGGTCCTCGTCTTCTTCACGCGCCTCCACAAGGTCGTCTCGTCGCGTGACATCTCCTCGGAGAAGATCTTCGAGGACGGCGAGGTCGAGGTCAAGCTGAACCTGGTGAACAAGGGCGGCCGGACGGGGTTCCTCGAGCTGCGCGACAAGCTCCCGAAGCAGCTCGATATCACGAAGGGGACGAACTACCTCATCGTCGACCTCAAGGCGGACGAGTCGCTCGCGATGGCCTACCGCGTGAAGGCGCCGGTCCGCGGGATTTTCGAGGTGGGCCCGGTCACGCTGCGCGCGCAGGACCCCTTCACGGTCTTCTACAAGGAACTCATGCTCGACGTGGTCGACCACCTGACGGTTTTCCCGATCGTCTACGACATCAAGGACCTCCCGATCAAGTCGAGGGCGCCGAAGCTCTACCCGGGGGCCTCGAAGGTGAAGCAGCCGGGGCCCGGCTCGGAGTTCTTCCTCATCCGCGATTACTCGCCGGGCGACCCCTTCAAGTCGATCAACTGGAAGGCCTACGCGAAGACGGGCAAGCTGCTCGTGAACGAAAAGGAGCGGGAGGCCGTGAGCGACATCATGATCATGGTCGACGCGAGGGCCTCGCAGGCCACGGGCACGGACGGGCGCAACGCGCTGCTGTACTCGACGCGTGCGGCTGCCACCCTTGCGCAGTACTTCCTCAAGCGGCGCGACAGTGTGGGCCTGGTGATCTTCGGGGAGAAGCTCCTCATGATCAAGCAGGGGCAGGGCCAGAAGCAGCTCTTCGAGATCCTCACGGCGCTTGCAAACGCCGAGCCGCGCGGCTCCCTTCCGCTGCAGGGCGTCGTGGACGTCGGGGCGCCGTACTTCCCCAAGCGCTCGCCGGTCATCCTCCTCACGTCGATGGACGAGGACCCGACGCTCATCAAGGCGGTCTCCCAGATGAGGACGCTGGAGTTTGACGTGTCGGTCATCTCGCCGAACTCGATCGAATTCGAGCTGGCGGCGCGCTCGAGGGTCGAGCCGGGCGTCGAGCACACGATGCCTTACGAGGTGCTGCGGCTCGAGCGGGACGTGATGGTGCAGGACCTGCGCGGCTACGGCGCGCGCGTGATCGACTGGGACCCGAAGATCCCGCTCGTGGCGGCGCTCCTTTCGGCCGCGCAGCAAGCCACCAAGAGGTGAGGGAATGGTCGCAAAGCTCCCGGTTTGGACCCTCATCGGCAAGTCGCCTCCTCAGGCGCCCGCTCCGCGGCCTGCGCCAGCGCCCCGGCCTGCGCCGCAGGGTGCGCCGGCGCCACGTCCTGGAAGCGCGCCGGCCCCGCGCGGGGCGCCTTTGCCCGCGGCCGCCCCGCCCGCACCCCCGGCGCCTGGGATCGCGGCGCCAAGTGCCGGCCCGCCGCCTGGCGTGGCGCCGCCCTCGCCGCCGCTGCCGGGCGAAGTCGTCCCGGAGCAGGATGTCGCGCCGCCCCGCCTCGAGATCGAGGGCACCTACCCGAAGGTCACGGTACTGAAGTGGCTGGGGCTCGTCTGGCTCATGGCGGCGGCGGTCCTTGCGATGGTCATGAACCACCTGTTCATCTCGATGCCCGACCCGCCCCTGCTGAACGTAGGCCTCGGCATCGGCCTCATTGGCGCGGGCATCGCCATGGGTGTCATCGCCTTCCTCAACGAGGACTGGCGCCGGTGGATGGGCTACTTCTCGACCTTTGCGATCATCGGAGGAATCGCGGCGCGGCCGATCGTTACGCCGCTGCAGACGACCGACATCGTCTACATGGCTCCGGCGGTCCTTTTCGCGTTCACATTCTTCATGTACTACGAGTTCCTCGACGCATACCAGCGCTTCACGGATGTGGCGCGGATGGCGGTCGAGCGCAACCTGAAGTCGTTCAACCTCGACCAGGTGATCAACCACTTCCTCGTCTGGGGCATGATTCTCGGGGGCGTCTTCCTCTTCGCCACGCTCATGCTCATGACGCTCGTGACCCAGCTGATCGGCGCGGGCTTCGGCCGCGTCCTTTCAAGCTCGGTCGAGATGCAGACGGTGCTTGGCCAATCGATGACGATCCTCGTCGTCTTCACGATCCTGGCGGCCGTCCTCGCGTTCCTCTTCCTCTTCCTCGAGCGCAAGACGGAAGTCGAGCAGGTCGCCTACTCGCGCGAGCAGATCAAGGGAATGGTCGAGAGGGGTAAGGCGCCTCAGGCCCCGGGAGGGCCGCAAGGGCCCGCGGCGCCCGGAGGCGCGGGCGGCCCGCCGGTGACTCAGGGAAAGCGCGGGACGACGATGGGTTTGGTCGAGCAGAGGTAGGCCGGGCCGCTCCAAGGGACGCCCGCAAAGGGTCGGCCGCCGCGACCCCGTAGGCCAAAGTTAGAATAGCCAGCGCACCGAAGGCTTTCCGATGGCCGCCTCCTCGCCCGCGCCCCTTGCCGGGCGCACGATAACCCACGCCCCCGGGGTGAAGGAGGCCGCCTACTGGCACAGCCTCCCCAGCGGCAAGACGCAGTGCGACCTGTGCGCGCACCTCTGCAAGATCAACGAGGGCCACGCGGGGGTCTGCGGGATCCGCCGGGTGGAAGGCGGCAAGCTCTACACGCTCGTCTACGCGTTGCCGTCGGCGGGCCACGTCGACCCGATCGAGAAGAAGCCGCTCTACCACTTCCACCCGACCACGCGCGTCCTCTCGTTTGGCACGATCGGCTGCAACATGCGCTGCCGCCACTGCCAGAACTTCGAGATCTCGCAGGCAAGGCCCGACCTCAGCCATGTCCAGGGGCTGCCCGGAAACTACCTCGAATCCGTCCCCCCGGAAAACGTCGTGGACCTCATCGAGCGCACGGGGGCCCAGGGGATCGCCTGGACGTACAACGAGCCGACGATCTGGTTCGAAACGAACATCGAGGGGTGCAAGCGCGCGAAGGCGGCGGGGTACTACAGCGTGTGGGTCTCGAACGGGTTTGCCACAGAGGACCCGATGCGCGAGATTGCGCCCTACCTCGACGCGATCAACATCGATGTGAAGGCCTTCACGGACGCGTTCTACGGGAAGGTGTGCAACGCCAGGCTCCAGCCGGTGCTCGACACCGTGATGCTCTGCCTCGAGCTTGGGATCCACACGGAGCTTACCTACCTCATCATCCCCGGGGAGAACGACGACCCGCGGGAGGTCCGGAACTTCTGCCGGTGGGTGGCCGAGGGGCCCGGCGAGCTCACGGCGACGCACTTCTCGCGCTTCCACCCGGACTACAAGATGCAGGCGAAGGTCGAGACGCCTGCCGAGACGCTCGAGATGGCGTACGGGATTGCCAAGGAGGAGGGGCTGAAGTATGTGTACAACGGCAATGTGGTCGACCCGGCCCGCGAGATGACCTACTGCCACCACTGCGGGGCTGCGAACATCAAGAGGCGGTGGTTCGAGACGACGCCGCTTTTCAAGGTGCGGTCGGTCGGGGACGACGGGGAGAAGGGGGCGTTTTGCCGAGAGTGCGGCAAGAGGCTGCCGATCGTGCTGCCCGACGACGCGGAGAAGCGGGTGCGCCCGTCGATTGGCCTCATCCAGTCGATCTTCGACGCGGCGGTCCCCGGCAGGGCGCTCCAAAAGTAGGGGACGCAAGGCGAGGTCGGGCGCCCGCAGGGAGCGTCTCGAAACCCTCATATCCGCTTGAGCCAGATGGACGGGAGGAAGCCCTATGACGGAAGGCGCGACCGGCGGACCCGACGGGCAGGACAAGGGGCCGGAAGCCGGCGGGCTGCCGCCGCAGGTCGTGCCCACGCAGAAGAGGTTCTTCCTCATCGAGTACAGCGACGAGGTGCGGAAAGGCCTGCGGTGGCTGCGCGCATCGCCAAAGCCCGTGGAAGGCACGCTCACGAAGGTGAAGGCGGGGGTCCGCGCCTGGTGGAGGGGCAAGAAGGCGCGGTTCGGCATCGTGGCGGTGGTCGCGATTGTCGTGGTCTCGTGGGGCCTCTTCTCGGCGCAGGCGAGCTCGACCTCCGTGTTCCACGGCACGGCGCCCGTGGGGCCCGGCGAGACGGGGCACAATTGGACGGCCACGTTCACGGGCACGGTACAGGAGCAGGGCACCTCGCCCGTCAACGTGACGATGAACGCCACGAAGCTGTCGGCGCTCACGGTCACGCTTACCTGGAAGGACGAGAGCGTGCCTGCCTACCAGCGCAACCAGCCGGACTCGCTCGGCTTCAACGTGACGGCGCCAAACGGCAAGAACTGGACGGCGGCGATGGCGACGAGCGGGAGCGTCACCTGGAAGCTTGACGACACAGCCACCGTCTACGGGGCCGGCCCGTGGGTGATCACCGTGCAGGGCGGCACGATGGGCGACATCCAGCCGGTTTCGGGCAGGCCCTGCATCGCGGGCTTCCTCTGCCAGCCGGACACCTCGAACGCCTGGAACCTCAAGGTAGAGTCCGCCTGGTAAGGCGGGAGGGCGGCCCGCCCGCTTCAGTATTCGTTGAACCGCACATCGCGCCGGCCCCGGAGGCGCACGCCGCCCTCCCTTGTCGCGCGGCCGATGACCTTGGCCGGGAAGGAACGGGAAAGCACGCGCAGCGCGCGCTCTTCGTCGCCCTTGCGGACAAGAGCGGCAAACCCGAGCCCCATGTTGAAGGTCTGGTACATCTCGCGGTCGGAGACGGCGCCCCAGGCTTGGAGGCGCTCGAAGATGGCGGGGACGGGCAGGGGGTCGTCGACCTCGAAGCCCAGGCCCTTCCTGATGCGAAGGAGGTTGCGCAGGCCACCGCCCGTGATGTTCGCAAGGCCCGTGACGCGGGCCCCCGCGAGGAGTTTGAGGACAGGGCGGACGTAGAGGCGCGTGGGTGTAAGGAGCTCGAGCCCGAGGGAGCGGGCCTTGAGCCCTGGCACGCGCGCGCGGTACGAGAGCCCCTCGCGTTCGACAATCTTGCGGATGAGGGTGTACCCGTTGCAGTGGCAGCCGGACGAGGCGACCCCGATGAGCACATCGCCCGGCCTCGCCTTGCGCCCGTCGACAATGCGCGAGAGGGGGGCGACGCCAACGCAGGTCCCGGACAGGTCGAACTCGCGGAGGAGTTCGGGGACGACCGCGGTCTCGCCGCCGACGAGCGTGACATTCGACTCGCGGGCGGCGCGGTTGAGGCCGATGCCGATCGCGCGCGTGAGGCGGGGCTCCGGCCGCGACACCGCGAGGTAGTCGACAAAGGCGAGGGGCTCGGCGCCGTGGCAGATCATGTCGTTGACGTTCATGGCCACACAGTCGATGCCGATCGTGTCGAACTTCGAGAGGGCGCGGGCAACGAGGTGTTTCGTGCCGACGCTGTCCGTGCACACGGCGATGCCAAGCCTGCCGTAGCGGACGAACCCGGCGAAGCCGCCGGAGGGGCCGACGGGTGCGCCGCGGCCTTTGCGGGCGAACGTGACCTCGCCGACAAGCGCGCGGATCGCGCGGATCTTGGCCCCCTGGTCGACGCCGGCCGCCTTGTAGGTAAGCCCCAGGAGAGACACCCCCCACGCGGCGGATCGCGGGGCCTTCACTTAAGGGCTTTCGGCCGCGGGGGGACGGTTCACGTTTCGGACACCCTTGTGGGCGGCTTCATTTGGGCCGGGGCGTGAGCGGGGGCCTGCCTTGAACGCCTCCAGCGCGCTTGCCGCGCCGCCCGGGTCGGCCGCCGCCAGGCAGGCGGAGGCGCTCCTCGGCGCGGCGGGTGCCGCCGTGGGCGCGCTCGGCATCGTTGACCTGCTGCTCGGGGTCGCCATGTTCGGGTTCGCGGGAGGACAGCCGCAAACGACGGAGGGCGACCTCCTGGCGGCTGGCATGCGGACCTACGGTTTCAGGGTGGCTGTCGTGGGGGCCGTGAACCTCGGCTTCGTATGGGTGGCCTTCGCGGAGCCCGGGGCCCCTGCCGCGTGGCTCGGCCTGCCGCTCGCGCTCGTGGTCGGCGACCTCCTCTTCGACGGCCTCGCGTTTGCCCACGGGAGCGTGCCCACGCGCGCGCTCACGCTCGCCTCGACGCTCCACGTGCTGCTTGCGGCGGCCGTGGGCGCGGCGGCGATCTCTGCCCTGCGACACGCCGGCCGCGCGCGCGCCTAAAGGGCGCGGCGCCCACCCAAAGAGCTCAAGGCGCGGGTCGGGGGGGGAGCGTGCCGTCGGGGGCGGCCTTCGAACGACGCTTGACCTCCTCGAGGAACGCAGGCAGGATCTCCGAGACGTCCCCCTCGACCGCGATGTCGGCCATGGCGAAAATCGGGGCCTTGGGGTCCTTGTTGACGGCCGCGATCGTCCGCGTGCCGGCAAGCCCGACGGTGTGCGCGACCTGCCCGCTCACGCCGAACCCGATGTAGACGGAGGGCCGGACGAAGGCGCCGGTCTGCCCGATCATCTGGTTGTGGGGCACCCAGCCGAGGTCGGCGACGGGCCGCGTGGAGGCGAGCGTTGCGGTGAGCTCCCGGGCAAGCTCGGCGGCCGTCTCGACCCGCTCGGGGCTGCCGATGCCCCGGCCGACGCAGACGACGACCTTGGCGTCCTCGATGCGCGAGCGCCCCTCGGGCGCCAGGGTCTCGCGGACGACGCGCGTGCGGGGCCGGGCGCTCGATTCGGGGACCTCGACGTGGACGACCTTGGCCTTCCGCTTCCCGTCGGGGGGAAGCGGCGAGAAGACATTCGGCCTCGCGGTCGCAATCTGGGGGCGGTGGTTTTCGCAGACGATCGCGGCGAGGATGAGGCCGCCGAAGGCGGGCTTCACCATCTCGAGGTTGCGCGTCTCCTGATTGACGCGGATGTCCGTCGAGTCCGCGCCGATCCCCGTGTTCAGGCGGACGGCGAGGCGCCCGGCGAGGTCGCGGCCGTTGCGCGTGGCGGCGAGGAGCACCACCTCGGGCCGCTCCCGGAGGATGAGGGGCGCAAGGACGTCGACGTAGGGCTCGGTGCTGTAGTGCTCGAAGAGGGGGGACTTCGCGGAAAGCACGCGGTCGGCGCCGAAGGCGACCGCCTCGTTGACAAGGGGCCCGGGGTCGACGGAAAGGACGGCGCAGGAGAGCGTGGTGGAAAGGCGCTCGGCAAGGTCGTGGCCTTTTCCGAGCAGTTCCCGGGTGATGGGCTCGAGGGCCTTACCCGTGTGTTCGGCGACGACGAGCACGCCTCGCCAGTCGCCCCGCGACTCGGGGGGCACGCGGGGCATCAGCGCACCCCCTCGAAGGCGCCGCGGGCTTCGAGCGCCTCGGCGAGCTTGCGCGCGGCCTCGCGCGGCGGACCCCGTATCCGCAGGGACGCGCGCTGCGCGGAGGGGGCTGCGGTGACCGCAAAGACGCGTGTCGGCGAGCCGGCCGCACCGACAAGCTCGCGCGCAAGGCCGAGGTCGGCCAGGCTCCAGACCTTGGGCTTGAAGGCGCGGCGGGCGCCCTGGCGTGTCGCGAAGAGCGTGTAGCGAGGGCGGTTGGAGCCTGACAGGACTGAGATGACGCAGGGCAGGTCGCTCTCGACGAGGGACTCGCCCCCCTCAAGTTCGCGCGTGACGCGCACGACGTGTTTCTCGGGCTCGAGGGAAAGGTCGCGCGCGAAGGTCACCTGCGCGTAGTCCAGGTGCTCGGCAAGGCTCGCGGGGACCTGGCCGGTCGCCGAGTCGGAGGTCTCGTCGCCGCAAAGGACGAGGTCGGCGCCCCCGGCCTTCACGATGGCCTTGGAGAGGGCAAGCGAGGTGGGCAGCGTGTCGGATTCGGCAAGGGCGCGGTCGGAGACGAGGAAGGCGTCGTCGGCGCCCATCGCCACGGTGTCGGCCAGGTTCTGCGCGGCAAACGGCGGGCCCATGGAAAACGTCCAGACGGTCGCGCCTGTCTCGCCCTTGAGGCGCAGGGCCCACTCGAGCGCGTTGAGGTCCGCGCCGTTGAGGATGTTGCGCGCGTTGCGGCGGTTCACGGTCTTCGTCTGGGGGTCGAAGGTGATCTCCGAGGGGTCCGGGACCACTTTGACGCACACGGCGATTCTCAGTGTCGTACGGTCACCCCCATTGCGCGGCTGACAAGCTCCGAGGTGTCCTTGACCTCGAGGGAGCCTGCAAGCCCGGTGACCGCGAGCGCGTCCTCGAACATCTGGACGCAGACGGGGCACGCGGTCGCAAGGACCTCGGCGCCGGCCTCGATCGCCTCCTTGACGCGCAGGACGGAGAGGCGCTCGTTGAGCGGCACTTCGCGGAACGCGCCGCCTCCGCCGCCGCCGCAGCAGACGGCGCCGTCGCGGTTCGACTCGAGCTCGATGAGCCGGGCCCCGGCCCCCTCGAGCACCTCGCGGGGCGCGTCGAAGACGCGGTTCACGCGTCCGAGGTAGCACGGGTCGTGGTACGCCACGCGGCGGGCCACTTTGCCGGGCGTCGCGAGCTTGTGCTCGGAAAGGAGGCGCGCGAGCATCTCCGTGTAGTGGAGCACCTCGACACCCGAAAGGCCGAGGCGCGGGTACTCGTTCTTGAGTGCGTTGTAGCAGTGGGGGGAGGCGGCCACGACGGTCGTGGCGCCCGACTCCTCGATCGCGTGGATGTTCTCGCGCGCGAGCGCCTCGAAGAGGCCGACCTCGCCCATCGCGAGCGCCTCGTTGCCGCAGCAGGTCTCGCGCCGCCCGAGGACGCCGAATTTCGTCCTGGAGACTTGGAGGGCGCGCGCGAGCGTGCGCAGCGCCCCGTGGGCGCGCGGGTCAAAGGACGCCGTGCACCCGGCAAACAAGAGGACGGGGAACTGCCCGTGGTCGATGATCCCGAGCCCCTCGGCCCACCGCGCGCGTGAAGAGGCGCCCGTCCCGAAAGGGTTGCCGCGGTCGGCAAGGCTCTCGAGCGCGCGCTGGACGCCCACGGGCAGGTTCTGTCCCTCAAGTGCGCGGCGCCTTGCCGTGGCAATGACGGAGGGCGGGTTGAGCCCGCGGGGGCAGGCGACGGTGCAGGCGGCGCAGGCGGTGCAGCGCCAGAGGTCGGCGTCGGAAAAGCCCGCCCCGACCTGGAGCCCTCGCATGACCCGCCGGGGCGAAAACCCCGGGACGCTCGCGGCCCATGGGCACACGGCGGCGCATTCGCCGCACTGGTAGCAGGCCTGGAGGTTGGGGATGTCCGCCCGCAGGGCCTCGACGGCCTCATCGTCGAGCCTCAGCGTCATGTGCCGTACCCCCCGAATTCGTGGAGCGCCTTGCGCGTCGCCTCGACCTCGCCCGGCTTGAGCGCGCCGAGGACCTTGTGCATGTCCTCGATTTTCGAGGCGAAGCGCTCGCCTTCGGCGGCCGAGACCCACCAGAGCTGGAGGCGGTCGGGCGAAACCCCCTTGCGCTGGAGGCGCTGGCTCCACTTGGGGACGCGCTTGGCCGTCTGCTGGTTCGCCGTGATGTAGTGGCAGTCGCCAGGGTGGCAGCCGGTCACGAGAACGGCTCCGGCGCCGCGGGCAAAGGCGCGGAAGACGAGCTTGTCCGAGACCCGGCCCGAGCACATCGTGCGGATGACGCGCGCGCTTGCCGGGTACTCGCGGCGCGAGATCCCCGCGAGGTCGGCGCCGGCGTAGGAGCACCAGTTGCAGGCGAAAACGAGGACCTTGCCTTCGGGGTCGCGCCCGAGCGCCGCGTCGATCTGGGACTCGACCTGCGCGTCGCTGAAGTGCGGCTGGTCGATCGACGAGGGCGGGCAGGCGGCGACGCATGTGCCGCACCCCTGGCAGATCGCGGGCTCGATGTGCGCCACACCCTTGGGGTTGCCCTCGTGGGGCACCATGTGGATCGCCCCGAAGGGGCACACGAGGGTGCAGGCGGTGCAGCCGGTGCACGTGGACTCGTCGACGAGGGGGGCGAGCGGTTCGAGGGAGACCTCGTCGCGGGAGAGCAAGCCACCCACCTTGGCGCCGGCAGCCGACCCGGCGATGATCGACTCCTCCACGCGGTGAGGCGACTGGGCGGAGCCTGCGAGGTAGACGCCGGCCACAGCCGTCTCGACCGGCCCGAGCTTCGGGTGGAGTTCGAGGACGAAGCCGTCGCCCCCGCGCGGGACCTTCAGCATCTCGGCAAGCCGCATGTCGGGGGGTTCAAGGCCGGCCTCGAGCACGAGGAGGTCCGTGTCCATCTCGACCTCGTCGGCGAGGAGCTCGTCGAAGACGCGGACGGTGCTCCCGTCGAAGGTGGGGGGACGCTCGGGGCTGAAGCGCAGGAAAAAGACGCCTTCCTCGCCGGCCTTGCGGTAGGCTTCCTCCGCGCCGCGGGAGAAGGTGCGCATCTCACGGTAGAGGACGCGCACGTGGTTGCCCTGGCGTTTGAGCTCGCGCGCCTGGTGGACCATCGACTCGCAGCAGTACCTCGAGCACCAGGGCCGTGATTCGGAGCGCGAGCCGACGCAGGCGACGAAGGTCACGCGCTTGCCGACGACCTTCTCCTTCACCTGCTCGAGGTCGGCGTTCGTGAGGACGCGCGGGTCCTTCCCGTAGCCGAACTCCGTGGGCGTGTAGAGGCGGGAGCCCGTGGCGAGCACGATCGAGCCGACGTCGAGCGTTGCGCCCTTCTTCAGGGTAACGTGGAAGTTGCCCACGAACCCGCCGACCGATTCGACCTCGTCGGCAAGGTGCATCAAGACGCCCGCGTCGATGGCCTCTTTGAGCTGCCCTTCAAGGAGGGTCCGGGCGAGCATGCCTTCGGGAGCGATCTGGTTGAGCTTGAGGAGGCGCCCGCCGGGGTCGCGGTCCTTCTCGACGAGGTGCGTCTCGATCCCCTGGCGCGCGATGGCCGCGGCCGCGGAGAGCCCTGCAGGCCCGCTGCCGACGACGAGGGCGCGGCGCGTGCACTGCGCGCCCAGCCGGTCGAGGCGCTCGAGGCGGCGCGCCTTCTCGACGGCCATCCACGTGAGGTCCTCGGCCTTCAAGGTCGCCTCCGCGCGGTCGTGGTGGACCCAGGAATTCTGGTCGCGGATGTTGGCCATCTCGAAGAGGAATTCGTTCAGCCCGGCCTCCTTGCAGGCGGCCCGGAACGTGGGTTCGTGCGTGCGCGGGCTGCAGGCGGCCACGACGACGCGCGTGAGGTTGTGCTCCTTGATCTTGGCCGTAATGCTCGAAAGCGTGTTCGCCGAGCAGGAGAACATGTTCTCCTCCGAGAGCACGACGTTCGGCAGCCCCTTGGCGAAGTCCTTCACCTTGCCGCAGTCAACGGTCTTCGTGATATTCGAGCCGCAGTGGCAGACGAACACCCCGACGCGCGGCTCGCCGTCGAGCTTCACGGTTTCCGCAGGCTCGGGTGCGGGGGGCAGCCGGTCGGTCGCCATCGAAAGGGCCCTCGCGCTTGCCGCGCCGGCTTCCGAGACGCAGTCGGGGATGTCCTTCGGCCCGCTTGCGCCCCCCGCGAGGAGCACGCCGGGCCGCGTGGAGGCGACCGGGTCGCCGCCCACGCCGCCCTTGAAGAAGCCGTCGGGGCCAAGCTCGATGCCGAGGACGCCGGCGAGGTGCTCGGTGCCCTTGGGGGGCACGAGCGCCGTGGCAAGGACGACGAGGTCGGTCTCCACTTCGTGGAAGCGCCCCTCGCGGGTGTCCTCGAAGCGCACGAAGAGCTTGCCCCCGCGCAGGGCGACGCCGCCCGCGCGCGCCCGCACGAATTCTGCGCCCTTCTTGGCGGCTCGGGTGTAGAAGTCGTCGAAGCCCCGGCCGTAGGCGCGGATGTCCATGAAAAGGACGCGGACGTGCTTGGCCGCACCGTACTCGAGGAGCTGGACGGCGTGCTTGAGGCTGTACGTGCAGCACACGCGCGAGCAGTACGCGCAGGCCCGCTGGTCGCGGGAGCCTGCGCAGAGCACGATCGTCACGTCGTCCGGCGCCTTTCGGTCGGAGGGCCGCAGGACTTTCCCGCCCGTCACGCCCGAGGCGGAGAGCATCCGCTCAAGCTCGAGCGAGGTGAGGACGTCCTTGAACTTCCCGTAGCCGAACTCCGGCAGCGCCGAGGCATCGTAGGGCTGG
>JBGPNV010000045.1:0-12553 GCA_041487695.1 Thermoplasmata archaeon
CCCTCCGGGCTTGAGGAAGTGCGCGACGGTCTTGGCCCACCCGTGGAGGTCGGGCAGCCAGAGCAGCACGCCATAGGAGGTGAACACGATGTCGAACGTCCCCTTGAGGCGTCGGCGCAGCGCGTAGAGGTCGGAGCGAACGAAGCGCGCGGGCAGGTCGAGTTCGCGCGACAAGGCGCGGGCCTTCGCGATCGCCTCCGCCGAATAGTCGATGCCCGTAACCCGCGCGCCGAGCCGCGCCCACGAGAGCGTGTCGAGCCCAAAGTGGCACTGGAGGTGCAGAAGGCTCTTGCCGCGGACGGCCCCGAGTTCCTCGCGTTCGACCAAGTGGAGAGAGAGGCCGCCTGTCTTGAGCGCGCCGACCTTGTAGAAGGGCGAGCGGGCGTGGAGCTCGACGACCTCGTCCCACCGGCGGCGGTTCACCTCCATCTTGGCATCCGTGCCGGCGCGCCTTATGCCCCTTACGTGGCCGCGTCGTGTTGCCATCGGTCGTCGGGCCGGCAAGGAAAGGGGCGTAGGATGTACCTGCCGACGGCCCGCGCCGGGGGAGGCACCGGCGGCTTGCCTCCTGGGACGCCGGGGCAAACATGCTTATGGCGTTCGAGCGCCAGCGGGACGCGGAGCTTGGGCAGGGTGGCGGAGAACGCCGGCGAAATCCCGATCGACGCCTTGGGCCTCTTCGTGGAGGAAGTTCACGCGCTCCTCACCTTGGACTTTGTCCACCGCCTCAATGCGGACCGGGGGTCCGTGAGAGTCCGATGGCAGGGCAGGGAACCGGTGGGCGCACCGGCGGCCGCATCCGACCCGCGGGCCCTCCACGCGGCACGGCGCATCCTGCGCTTCCTTGAGGACAAGGAGGACCCCACCAGCGTGGGGAACATGGATCCCCTATTCGAGAAGCTCCCGGTCTCGCTGGCCCTGCGCACCCGGTTCACGGACCTCCGGGTCCAAACGGAGGACTACCTCGACACGATCGCCGTGGACGCGCCAGTCCTTTACAGTGGGCACGTGATGACGCGCCGCGACCTCCTGTCGATCTTCGTGGAGGGAGGGCTTGCCCGCCAAGATGCGGGGAAGAGGGCCCTCTTTGAGGGTCTTTGCGAGAATGCGGAGCTCTTTGCCATGCTCGAAGGCGCGTTCCTCGAGACCCTCGCATCGCTCTGCCTGGGGCTCACGCACCTGGCATCGCTTTGCGATCAGGCGCTCACCGAGATCGTCGAGGCGAGTTGACTCGACGGCGCGGCCCGCCCTACTTGGGGGGCTCAGGGGCCTTGGGAGTCGCCGGCGCGTCCGCGCTTCGCGGGCGATTGCCCCGCCCCGCACGCATCGCCAGCGCGACGCCGAGCCCGCCCACGCCGATGCCAGCAGCGCCCAAGACGAGGCCCATCGAGGAGTCGCCCACCGCCGGCGAGGCGGTCTGCGCCTTCGTCGCATTGATGTCCGAGCGGGCCGCGGTGAGGTCGGCTTGGGTCGAGGCAAGGCTGCCCTCAAGGGCGCCAAGCCTCAGCTGCGCGGCCGTCTGGTTGGCCTCGGCGGTGGCGCGCGCCGCGTTTGCCGCCGCCAAATCCGTCTCGATGGCCGCCATGCGGCCCTCGGCCGCCGTGAGGTTCGCTCGGGCAGCGTCGAGCTCGCCCTGCGACGCGTTTGCGTCGGCCGAGAGGAGGTCCACGCGGGCCTGGGCCGCTGCGAGTTGCGCCCCGGTCGCGTTGGCTTGGGCCTCGAGCGTGGCCACACGCCCTTGCGCGGCGTCAAGGTCCGCCTGCGCCTGCGCGAGCAACGCCTCGACCCCCGGGAACGGGTCTGCGTACGTGACCTCGATCGACACCGCCGCGGCGTTTCCCGAGGCGTCCGAGGCGGTCGCGACGATCGTGTTCGGCCCCGGGTGGAGCGCCAGCGTCAGGGAGAAGCCGCCGCCGCTCGCAACGGTGGCCTCGACGCCGTTCACGGAAACGCGGGCACCCGGTTCGGTGGAGCCCGCGACCACCACGGAAGAAACGTTCGTCGTGGCGCCGTTTACCGGTGAGGAAATCGAAACCGCGGGCGGGGTCGCGTCAGGCTTTACGAAACGGTTCGCCCACTGGTTGTACATCGCGCCGTCGGACTGCGCCCAGACCACCAGGATGTTGCCCGCCGCGTCGGCCGCAAGGTGGTAGGCTCCGCCGGGGGCGTCCGTCCAGCCGATCCCGCCGACATTGTTGGTCTCGATGCGGGAAGGTTTGCCCCAACCGCCCGACAGGTCGTAGGGGGCCGCCCAGAGGTCGAGCGAGTCGGCGTCGGTCTCCTCCCAAGTGGCAACGCCTCCGCCCGCGAGGTCCAGCGCGATGCCGGGTTCGATAAGGCCCCCGGACGTGCGGTGGACCAGCACGGGCGCTCCCCACCCGTCTTTCGCCGTGGTGCGGCTCGACCAGACCCACCAATCGGAAAAGGCCGCCTCCTCCCAGACCGCGACGGCATTTCCGTGGCCGTCCATCACGACCCGCGGCATGTCCGCAAAGAACTGGGCGCTTTGCTTGAGGAGCTCGGCAACGCCCCAGCCTGAGCCCACGGTGTATCGGTTCCCGGCGATGTCCTTCGATGTCCCGTTGTCTCGCTCCCACACGGCAACGGCGTCCCCCCCGGCGTCAACGGCAAGCTCGGGCGTTAGGGAGACGAAACCGAGATCGGGCTCGACGCGCTCGGGCCGCCGCCAGCCCAGGTCGACGGCGTACCGGCTCGACAGGACCGAATTGACCGTATAGTTCCCCTGCAGCCAGATCGCCAAGCCATTCCCAAGGCCGTCGACGCCCACCCGGGCTTCCGAGGCATCGCCCGCTTCGCCCCGATTGATCCGCTCGGGGCTGCCCCAGCCGCCTCCGGCCGGGTATCGGTTCGCCCAAACGGTGTTCCCGCTGTCGCAGCATTGAATCCAAACGGCGATTGCGTTGCCGGCCGGGTCGACCGCGATCTCTGGGAGCGAGACCCCCTGTGTGTCGTTCAACTCGACCGGCTCCGCGGTGGTGTCCCACCCTGCCCCGACCACATAGCGCTTCGAGAAAGCGCTCCACTGAATGCCGTCGTGTTGGTTCCAGACCACGAACGCGTTGCCGGCGCCGTCGACGGCCACCTGCGGCTGCAGCGCCGCGCCCGTCGAGTCGAGGGCGATGAGTACGGGCGACTCCCAGCCGTACTGCCAATCGAATCGGTTGGCCAAAATGTTGTGAGCGACCCCGTCCAATTGCTCCCAGACGACGAAGCCGTTTCCGGCGCCGTCGACGGCGAGCTGAGAGTTCTCGGCGCTGCCGGCCGAATCGTTTTCGATGAGCACGGCGTGGCCCCAGCCGCTTGGCGGAGCGGCCTGCACGGGGAGAGCCGACAGGATGAAGGCGGCCGCGAGGGTGAGAGCCACGAGTCGCCCGGGGAGCGCTTGGCCCGAGCCCTTCGGCGACCTTGCACCTGCAAACCTCTTCGTGTGAACCGATAGGAACATGGGTACGCCTCGAAACGCCAGGCGGCCTCGATCGGGGGGCCTGGCTATAAGGGGTTCCTCCGTGGCAAAGGCCGGGCGGCCTCGGGGGGGGAAACCCCCGGCGCCGCCGCGACACGCGGCCCGTAAAACGTCGCCTCGATGGCGCCTTTGAGCCTCGGCGCGAGGGCGCCTTCGCTCGTGCCCGTAAGTTCAAGGTATGGCAAGCGGCCGGGCGGGGCGAAGAGGACGAGCCCGAGTTCCCCGGTGTTTTCCTTCCAGGCCGCCGCGGCGCCCGGGGGCGGAGGCGCCGGCCACAGGGTGGGCCTCGCCCAAGCCGCGGCTTGCGCCGTCGCGATCGCGAGGGTCTCGATGGGGACGCCAGGGGCATCGACACAGAGGAACGAGTGGATCTCGTGGTTGCGGGCTTGCCGGCGCCGCCGGCGCGAGCTCCACCACGCCGCCACTAGGGCGGACCCCATAATCGCACCCAGGAACCCGTAGGTGCCAGCCAGGACGGGGAGCGACGTCGGCGTCCGGCCCCGGAGGGCCTGGGAGAGCGCAAGCGAGCCCACGACCCCGAAAAGGAGGAGGAAGGCGAAAAGTTGGCCGAACCGCTCCGCGCGGGAGCTTCGGAGCGGGCGCGGCGAGGCGCCCCACCAGCCGGGCGTCAACGACTCCACGCCGGCCGGCGGAACGCCCACATCGGGCGTAAGCGGCCCTGCGCCGAGAGCCTCCGAGTAGGCCCACGGCGGTGGGGCGTCGACGGTCCCGGAGGGCCGCGGGCCTCGCTGCAGCGGGAAGGTCGGAGCCGGCGGGGCGGCCGCGGGCAGAGGCGACCCCACGGGCGGCGGGGGCGCTTGCGGGCGCAGAGGTCCGCCGGGTGTGATTCCGAGTTCCTCTAGGAGTTGGCCCTTGAGCCTCGCGTAGGAATCTTGGGTGCGCGCCCCGCGAGCCGAAACGTAAAGCCGCGCCGGGTAAAATTCCGTGGCGGCCGTGTGACGCACCCGGAGGGGCCCTTCGAGTTTCCAGACGCGCCCTATGGGACCGCTGCGCTGGGCAAAGAGGCGCACCCCCAGGCGCCCGACCGCCCGGTCGACGGCGCTTGCTGCGGCCCCCTCGGCCGAAAAGGCGCCGGGCAGGTTCAGAATGGCGTTGGCGGCTTGACCTCGCATGAGCGGGACGGCGTAATAGAGCAGGGCGCCGGTCGTGAGCGCTGAGACGGTGGCGCCAACCGCAACCGCGACCTCGAAGTCCAAGCCGAGGAGGGCGCCCATGAAAACGCCCAGAATGAAGAAGACGAAGGCAAACACGGGCAACAAGACGAGGAGGAGGCGCCGGTCGGCGTCCGTGCCGCGCGACATCCAGGCGACGGCCCCGTCCGCCGCTCCGAGGGGACCGAGCGCGGTCATCGCGCCCATCGAGAACGGCGCGTCGGCGAGTTCCCGGCCGTCGGAGAGCACGGCCTTGCCCCACGGCGACAGGGACGCCGAGGGCCGCGCCGGCGCGGCGCCGGCAGTCACGCTCGCCGTCACCCCGGGCGGGAGCGGCGCCAAGCCCGCGGCCTCGAGCACGAGCCCCTTGAGCCGACGGTGCGCTGCCGCGTTTTCCACGCCGACCGTTTCGACCGAAAGGCTCACGCGACCAGCGATCGGGAAATCGCCGAGCTTCACGCGGACGCCGGAGGTCCCCTTCCACACCTCGCGCCGCGTGCCGAGGAGCATGCGGGGCGCCTTTGCGCGCCCGGTTAGCCCGAAGGAGCGCAGGGCCGGCGCGAGCCGCTCCTTCAGCTCGTCGAAGGGCACGGCGGCCCGGTCGAG
This sequence comes from Thermoplasmata archaeon, assembly GCA_041487695.1. Taxonomy (GTDB): domain Archaea; phylum Thermoplasmatota; class DTKX01; order DTKX01; family DATEUP01; genus DATEUP01. The sequence continues at coordinate 5,263 of JBGPNV010000045.1, forward strand.
CGCCAAGGTGCTCGAGCCGAATTTTCCCGGCGCATAGCGGAAGTAGCCCCGGACCAACACGACGGCAAGCCCGAGAAACATGACCCCGAGGAGCCCGAGGATAATGCCAGCACTCAAGGCGCCCCGCGGCAGGAGCTGAAGGACGATGACGAAGGGGAAGAGCAGGAAAACGACGGGGAACGCCCCGCGCATCGCCCCGGTTTTGCTGGCAAGGACCTCGGTGGGAGTCACCCAAACGCCCCTGCGCGCCTGCAGGCGGGCGGCCAAGCCGTCCACCATGCGCGCGTCGCTCAGCAGGCGCCCGTCCGGGAGCAGCATGGCCGCCCACCGGCTGTTGAAGACGACTTGCGGCGCGCGCTTCTCCACCTGCGCAACCACGCCCTCCAACTGTAGCGGCGGCAGCCCGGGAAGCTCGTACACGGAGGCATCGGAGAGCCCCAGGCGCAGGAACGGGCCGCGGAAGAGCGAACGGGCGGTCTCGACGTAGGCCAAGGCACCATAGGGGACGCTCGCCGTGACGGTGCGAAGTTCGAAATGGACCGCGTCGAGCGTCGAGCCGACCGCACGGGGCGCGCGCAGCGCGTGCCAGAGCGGGAAGGCGCCGAGCAGGACCGGGAAGGCAGCCGTAAGCGCGAGCATGGCCCACACGATGGGGTCGAGCACCTGGAGACCCGGGCCGAGGAGGACCAGCAAGGGCCCCGCCACAATGAGGACGCCCATCCCGATGAACAGGACCCCGCCCGCCATCTGGCGGCGCCGCACTTCGTTTTGAACCCAGGTGTCGGCCGGCGGTCGCGGCCTTGGCGACATCCGGACGAGCGGCGAAGAGGGAGGGCGCAAGGGCGTGGCCTTCGGCGGCGAGCTAGGTTGTCGGGGATATGAAGCTGCGCGGCGCGTTTGGGGGACGGTTGGTCTGGCGCCGGTCGGGCGGAAGGCTCATGCCGTCATCGGGTTTTCCAAGCGCTTTGTGGAAGGCGGCAGCGCAAACTCCGCGCCGGCCCCGGGGGCCGAGCCGCAGCCAAAGTCCGAGTCGCCCTCTCTGCAGCCTATCCGCGTCTCCGGTGTCACGAAGCGCTTCGGCGGCGTCCTTGCCCTCAACGAAGTCTCCTTCGCGGTCGAGAAAGGCGAGTTCTTCGGGTTGCTGGGGCCAAACGGCGCCGGCAAGACCACCCTCACGCGCATCCTCACAGGCCAGCTTGCCCCGGACGCGGGCGAAGGCGAGACGATGGGCGTGCCCTTCCGCGACGGGCTCAACATCAAGCGCAGGGTCGGCATCGTCCCCGAGGGTGACAGCCCGCCCACTTTCCTCACAGTCCAGGAATTCTTCGAACTCGTCTGCCGGCTGCGCGGGCTCGAAGGGATCGGCGAGCGGGTCGAGCGTTGGCTCGCCTTCTTCGACCTTGCAGGCAAGCGCGACGTGCTCTGCCGCGACCTCTCGAAAGGCCAGCGGCAGAAGGCGATGCTCGGCTCCGCGTTCATCCACGAGCCCGCGCTCCTCCTCCTCGATGAGCCGTTCATCAACCTCGACCCCGTCTTCCAGCGCAAGGTCCGCGAGTTCCTCGCGGGGCACGTGCGCGCGGGCAACACCGTGTTCATGTGCAGCCACATCCTCGAAATTGCCGAGAAGCTCTGCACGCGGCTCGCCGTGATCAAAGACGGCCGCATCGTCGCGGTGGGGACGCTCGACGAGATCCGGACCGCGAAGGCCGAGAGCCTCGAGGACGTCTTCATGCGGCTTGTCGAGGAAGGGTGACGCCGTGGCCGAGGCCTTGAATTGGCGCCTTTTCAAGGCGATGGCCAAGGAGGAGTTCAGGCTCCACCAAACCATGATTGGCCCCATCGGCTCGGGGTTTTTCCCCGTGATGATCTTCCTCTTCTCCGTGGTGCTCGCCGTCGCCTTCGGGCTGCTTGGCAAGGTCGACATCCCGACGGTCCTCCTGCTCCTCCACGGAGGCGCCCTGCTCTACGGGCTCGGCGTAGGGGCGCTCGGCCTCATCGGCGAGGCCGTGATGACGAGGCGGCTCGGGCAGGTGAGCTTCCTCCTGCAGGTCGGGGAGCTGCAGCCAGTCACCTTCCGGAAGGTCATGGCCATTTTCTTCCTCAAGGACGCGCTGTACTACCTGGTCTACTCGCTCGTCCCCCTCATCGGAGGGATTGCACTTGCCGCACCCTTCGCCCACATCTCCTTGGGCGGCGTTGGGGCCCTCGCACTCACGCTCTGCCTCACGTTCATGACGGGCATGTCGCTGAGCTTCCTCCTGTCGGCCGTCGCCGTTCGTTCGAGAATTGCGGGCGCCGCCTTTGGCGGCGTTGTCGCGCTGCTTGCGCTCGCGGTTTGGCCCGGCGGCGCCCTGAAGGCCGGCGACGTGCTCCTGCCGCTCGGCTACTGGACGGGCGCGGGCGCCCTCGACCTCGTGCTCGGGGGCGCGCTCGCCGTGGCGTTCGCCATCGCAGCGGTCCTCCTCATGAAGGAGCGCTTCGAGCCTCCCCTGCGGGCGTATGCCAGTCAGCTGCTGCCGACCGAATCGCGGTTCGCCTTCACCGGCGCCTTGAAGACACTTGCCGCCAAGGAATGGCTCGAGCTGCGGCGCAGCGGCGGCCTCGGCGCCGTCGTCGCCGGCTACCTCGCGCCGCTCCTTGCCGTGTACGCCATGGCGTGGGTCTTCCGCCGCGCCCTCGCGGTCCCCATCGAGTTCAACGCCGTGTTCTATGGAGGGATGGTGGGGTTCCTCGGCGTCATGGTCTACTCATGGCTCACGAACCTCGAGGGCAACGAGTTCCTGAACGGCCAGCCCGCGACCGTCGGGGACGTCATCCGGGCGAAGCTCGTGCTCTACTTCCTCCTCACGACGGTCGTGTCCTTCTCCTACCTCGCCCTCATCGCGCTGGCCGCCGGGCAGGTGGCCGAGCTCCCGCTCGCGCTCGTCGTCGCCTTCGCGACCACCGCCTATGTCGGCGGGGTCATCACGCGCCTCACGGGGCTCTGGACGAACACGATGCTCTTCGACGCGCGGGTCCTTGCCAAATTCTTCGCGGCGGTCGTGCCGCCGCTCGTGTTCGCGGTCATCGCGTCCTTCTGGATCCCACGCGACCCGGTCGTCCCCGCCGTACTCCTGCTCAGCGAGTCGGCCCTTCTGCTCGTGGCGTCCCGGTCTCTGCTGCGCGGGGTGGCCAAACGTTGGGGGGGCAAGGCATTCTCGATGGGCGAGACGAGCCCCTCTTCGGTGTGAGAGGAACGCGGGCCTCAATGGTCCCGCTACCGGGGAGGCTTGGGTGGCTCCGCGTCCGGAGGCGCAGCGACCGACTCCCCTTTCTTGGCGCGCCCGGCCCTTGCCGCCATCGCGACCCCGAGGCCGCCCACACCGATGCCCGCAAGGCCGAGGAGTGCACCCAAGGACGAGTCCCCCGAGGCGGGCGAGGTCTGCGACTTCGTGGCGTTCATGTCGGACCGGGCCGCGGTAAGCTGCGCTTGGGTGTCGGCGAGCGCCGTTTGCGTCGAAGCGAGGCTGGATTCAAGCGTGGTGAGCCGCGTTTGGGCCGCCGTCAGGTTCGTGCGGGCCGCGTCCCTCTCGGCTGACGACGCGCTGGCATTGAGCTCAAGGGCCGCCACTCGAGACTGCGCGGCCGCAAGGTCCGCCTGCGATGCCGACAGGTCCGCTTGCGTGGCATTCGCGTCAGCGGCAAGGGCGTCCATCCGGGTCTGCGCCGCCGTGAGGTTCGCTTCCGCCGCGTCCAGGGAGGCCTTCGTGACGTTCGCCTCGGCCGCCGTCGCGTTTGCCCGGGCCCCGGCTTCCGCGAGGCCCGCCTGCGCGGCGGCAAGCTCAGCAAGCAGCGGGACCAGGGGGTCGTTGTAGTGCACCCGAATCGTTGCGCTGGCCGCGCACCCGTCCCAGGGGGCGAGGAACGTGGCGCCCAGCGTGATGAGGTTGTCCCCGTCCACCAGAGGCACCGCAAGGACGAAGTCCCCCGCGGCGCGCGCCTGCGCGTAAACGGTGTCGGCGTACACCGTGACGCCCGGCTGGGAGATCCCGGTGACGATGGCCACGGGGTAGTCGACCGATGCGTAGGGCGCGGGGAAATCGACCACGAGGGAGGGCGCCTCGAGGTACGCGATGGGCGACGAGCGCGCCACGATGGTTGGGCCTTCGCGGGCCGGGTAGCCCACAAGCCCCGAACCGTCCGCCCCAAGTGCGAGAGTTGGCCACTGCAAGGTGGCGTCGATGATCCCCGCGAGCTGGGGACCCGACCACCCGGTGCAGGAACTCGAGCGCGTGAACTCGTAGGTCTGGAATTGGTACACGCCCACATTTCCGCCGATGACGACAAGCGCTCCCCCGCCCGGGGTGAGGGCAAAGGCCCATCCTGGGGTCCTGTCTTGAAGTTCGAAGTCAAGGGTCAGGGCCGCAAAGGCGCCGCTCCCCCCGTCCAAGGCCGCCGCGTACACAGACGTGAAGGAGGGCCCGACGCCGCTCTCGACATCGTTCCAGACAACCAGCCCGTAGCCGGCCGCGTCCTCTTGGAACGCGAGGCGGGTCACCCTGTCGATCACGCCTTGGATGGCGGCGGGCGCGCTCCATGTGCCGGGATAGGTGAATTCCATCCACCCGACGAAGTGGCCGGTGGCATTCGTGTATTCCAGGACGGCCGTCATGTCCCCGCGGGCGTCCGACCCGGCGGCCAGGCGCCCGCACCAGGGCGCGAAAGCGCGCAGCGCGACGGCGGAGGCGGACCACCCCGTTTCCCGCGCGTAATCCGAACGCAGAAGCGTGGCGTTGGACCCGTCGGAGCCGCACCACAGCGCGGTGGCGGTCCCTTTGGTGCCTGCGGCGAGGGCCACCGCGGTGATCCCAAGGCTCTGGGTGTCGAGAGCGCGGGGCCCCACGACGGGCACGATGGCGCCGAGCGTCGCCACCCACGTGGTAGCGGAAGCGCCGCCTCCCTCGACCCACACGACCGCGATCCCGGAGGTGTCGAGCGCGGCGAGGACGGGCGCCACGCCCGGGTTCACCGTGACATTGCGGACCTGGTAGGGGCCCGTGAAGGCCCCCGGTGAGACGGCGGAGTACCAGATCGCGGCATCGAAGTACTCGGACCACAGGACGAAGGCGTCGCCCGCGCCGTCGATGACCACCTGCAGGTTGGATACGGCGCCTGCAGGGAACTTGAGCTGAATCGGCGGGCCCCAGCCCGAAGCGACCGTGTGCCATCGGGCCCACACGCTTTGGACGTAGGTCGCGTTGGTTTGGATCCACGCGAAGGCCACATCGCCGCCCGGCGTCGCGGCCGATTCCACGAGGAAGGTCTGCTGGTCCGTGTAGGAGAATGTCGTGTAGCCGGGGTCCGCCACCGGAGAGGGCAGGGCCGCCGCGGGCGCCGCGGTGAAAGCGAGCAAGGGGGCGGTCAAGACGAGCAGGCAAAGGACGGATTCAAGGCGAGAAGACTGCAACGCTATTCCTCCACCGGCCGCGGGCGCCGCAGCCAGGCCAACCGGGATGGAGGCCCAGGCATATTGATGGTTGGGGTGGCGGGGGCGCGCGAGCCCCTTGCGGACCCACCCGGCTACTTCGGGGGCGAGGGCGGCTCGCCCGAGGCCGGTGGAGGGACCGACCCCATCCGACGGGTGCGCCCCGCCCGCAACGCGAGCATCACGCCCACGGCGCCCACGGCAAGGCCCGCAAGCCCCACCACCGTCCCCTGCGTCGCGGCCGACTGGGCGGAAGCCACTTGCGCCTGCGCGGCTGCCGCATCCGACTGGGCCTTCGTGATCGCGCCGTCCCGACCGGCGTCGGCCGCTGCGCCCGTGTCCCTCGAGGCGTTCAGCGCCGCCCAGAGCGCGCCGTCGTTGGCCGTGAGCTTGGCCCAGAGCGTGGCGTTTGTTGAGGCGAGCGAGGCAAGCAAGCTCGCGTTCTGCGCCGAAATGCGGCTAAGGAGGTTGGCATTCTCCGCCCCAAGGGACGCGAGCAGCGAGGCATTGGTCCTCGCGATCAAGTCGAGGAGGGAGCCGTCTTGCGCCGCCAACGCAGCGAGCGTCGTTTGGTTCGTGTCGGCGATGAGCTGCGTGAGCGCCCCGTCCCCCGCGGCAACCGCCGCGAGGAGAGTCGCGTTCTGCGCGGCAAGCGCGCCGATGAGGGCGCTGTCCTGCGCAGCCAGGGCGGCAAAGAGCGAGGCATTCGTGGATGCGATCTGTTGGAGCAGGCCGGCATTCTGGAGCGCAAGCGCGCCGAGCAGCGAGGCGTTTTCCGCCGCGATCTCTTGGGTGAGCGCGGTGTCCTGCGCCGCGAGCGCCCCGAGGAGCGAGGCATTCGTCTGCGCGATCTGATTGAGGAGGCCCGCGTTCTGCGCGGCGAGAGAGGCCAAGAGCGAGGTGTTCGTCTGGGCAATCCGGAGCGTGAGGGAGGCGTTCTGCGCAGCCAACTGCCCGAGCAGGGTCGCGTTGGTCTGGGCAATCAGGTTGATGAGGCTCGTGTTCTGCGCCGCAAGCGAGGCGAGGAGCGACGTGTTGGTCGCCCCGATTTGGGCCATGAGGCTCGTGTTGAGGGACGCGAGCGAAGCGAGCAGGCTGGCGTTTGTCGAGCCGATCTGCGCGAGGAGCGACGTGTTTTGCGCCGCGAGCGAAGCGAGCAGCGACGCGTTGAGGCCCGCGATCGTCTGCATGATCGAGGCATTCTGCGCCGCGAGCGAAGCGAGCAGCGAAGCGTTTTGCCCTGCAAGCGCGCCCCACAGCGAGGCGTTCGCTTGGATCATGGCGGCCTGGAGAGCCGCCACCTGCGCTTCGAGGGCGGCCACGGGGCTCACATAGGTGACGTTCACCGAGGCCGTGCCGTTGTTGCCGGCCGCGTCGAGCGCGGTGGCGACAAGGACGTTCAAACCCGGCGCGAGGGCAACGAGCAGCCTGAACGAACCGTTGGCGGCCACCGTTGCCGCGAGCCCGTTCACGGAGACCTGGGCGCCCTGCTCGGCGACCCCCGAGACCAGGATGGTCGAAAGGTTGGTCGAGGTCCCGTTGGTGGGAGAAAGGAGGGAGACGGCGGGCGCGACGTTGTCGATGGCGACGAACCGAGCACCCCAAATGCCGTAGAGCGCGCCGTCCGACTGGTGCCAAACGGCAAGCGCGTTGCCGGAGGCGTCGAAGGCGACCTGCGGGAGGAAGGCGTTGCCCGCATTGTCCGTCTCGATGAGGCTGGCGGTGCCCCAGCCCGACCCCACCGCGTACCGGTTTGCCCAGATGTTCAAGCGCGTGCCGTCCGACTGGTGCCAAACCGCGAGCGCGTTCCCCGCCCGGTCGAGGGCG
>JBGPNV010000046.1:0-12420 GCA_041487695.1 Thermoplasmata archaeon
CGCCGGGTCCATGCGGAGGATCTCCCGAGCCGCCTGCAGCCCGTTCTTGATCGGCATCCGGTGGTCCATGAGCGTCAGGTCCGGAGGCGGGTCAAGCAGCTCGTACTTGAGCACCGCCTCCGCACCGTTGAACGCTCGGTCAACGACCTCGTGCCCGGCGTTCTCCAAGATGTCGCTGTAGAGTTTCTGAATGTAGAGTTCATCGTCGACGACGAAGATTCGGGCCATGTCTTTGCTCCTTGCACGCGGTCGTCCTTACGCGCTTCTCAAAGGCCGGGCCCTCCCGGTCGCGCAACCGCGGGACTCCCCGTGGGCGGACTCGGCCATAAATCCTCGTCCAAGGGGACGGGCTGCGTGAGCGTGCCGAAGGATTTCGCCGCAAGCGCCCTTGGGGGTGGCGAGTGCCGGCGCCGGGCCTCGTCCGGTTCGCGACGCGCTTTGGCGACGCGCCCCGCCACCTGAAGGCTCGCAGGGCCCGCAGCGGCGGAAGGTATTTGCCACCGCGCCTTTTCCTTGGGGGGCCGACAAAGGGGCTCGTCGCTGCCCAGCAGGGCACCTCGGTTGGCGGAGGGGCGGTTCACCCGCCCACAAGGGAAGGGGAAACGATGGCAGGAAAAGACTCGAGCAAGGGCAAGGCAGGCGCAGGCGGCGCGGGCACGCGCGACAACCCATGGAACCTCAAGACGCCGAGCGGCGGGTCCGAGTTCATGGCCTTCAAGGACGAGGCCCTGGAGCCCCCGGCGCTCGTCGTGAAGGCGGGCTCGACGGAGCTGCGCTACCACATCAACTGCATCAACGACCTCCACGCGATGCTGAAGAGGCACGGAGACTGGATGGCCCTTGGAGGGACGGATGAGCAGAAGCCCGCGCCGGACGGTACCGTCGAGGCCTGGGGCCGCTCGACGAAGAACCCCGTCGGCGGCTGGTACGGTCTCAAGAAGGGCCTGCGCGGGCGCTTCGGCGTCTATGTGCCGCCCGTCCTCGAAGCGATGGGGCTTGTGGAACTCGAGCACCTGCCCAAGAACAACCGGATGCGGGCGAAGTAGCGGCGGGCCCCCTTGGGCCCGGGATGCGAAGGCGTGCGCCCCCTTGCGGCCATCGCTTCGGCCGACCGGCTACTTCGTCTTCTTGGCGGGCCCCGCGTTCGGCGCGGGGACGTCGTCCTTGGCCGGCTTGCGTGGTGAGTCGAACTCGTCGCCCGCGGGTCGGCCCCTTCCACGCCGCAGGGCCGCGAGGGCGACGGCAATGCCCACGAGGGCGGCAAGAAGCGCCCCCGACGCCAGCGTTCCGGCGTTCGCGGCCTGACTTTGTGCCGTTGCCGCGTCGGCACGCGCGCCGTTTGCCGAGGCGGAAGCCCCGCCGAGGTCCGCGCGCGTCGTGTTCAGTTCGTCGGAAAGACGAACGGCCTCGGCCGACGCGGCCGTGTACGCCGCCTGGGCGGCGGAAAGCTGCGAGGCGCTTGATGCGGTCTGCCCCTGTGCATCCGTGAGGTTGGCCTGGGCTCGTTCATAGGCGGCTTGCGCGTCGGCGCGCGCCGCCTCGGAGGCGTTGGCGTCGGCAAGGGCCGATGCAAGGGCGGCGTTGGCGGCGGCTGCCGCTGCAAGGGCGGCCGACACATTGGCGTTAGCCATCGCCATCGCCGTGTCCGCCGATGCGAGGGATGCCTTCGCGGCGGCGAGCGACGCGTTGGCGGCGGCAAGCTGAGCCAAAGCCTCGGCAAGGCCGGCCGGTGCGGGGGCCGTGTAGCCGACCGCGACCGCCGCGGTCGCGCGATTGCCGGCCGCGTCCGTCGCGGTCACCGTGATCATGTTCGACCCCTCGGTGAGGGGCACCGCCGTCGTGAACGACCCGTCAGGGAACGCGGGGACCACCGCGCCGTTCACCTTGACCACGGCGCCCGCCTCGGCCCGGCCCGAGACCAAGGCAAGCGGAACGGTGAGGGCCGCGCCGTCCGTGGGTGAGGAAACGACGAGGAGGGGAGCCGTAAGGTCGACCACCACGGTTACCCGGGCCTCGGCCGCGTTCCCCTCGGCGTCGGTCGCCACCACGACGAACGTGTGTCCGCCTTCCAGCAGCGTGAGCGCGGTCGTGAACGCGCCGGTGCCACCATCGACCGAAACGGGGGAACCGTCCACGGTGAGGGCGGCGTCCGTGTCCGTCGTCCCCGAAACCGTAAAGGCCGTCGTGTTCGTGGCGCCGGCCGTGGGCGAGGTCAGCGAGAGCATCGGCGCGACCGTGTCGCGCGCAAAGGCCGCGCCGTAGACGTCGTTCACGTTGCTTGTATTGTCGATCCAAGCGATGGCGCCCTCTCCCTCCGCGCCGAGGCTGACCGCCATCCGCCCCTGCGCCACGAGAGACCCATTCGCGAGGGAGAAGTCGACGGGCGCGCCCCAGCCGGCTCCGGGGAGGAAACGCACCGCGCGCGCGACGAAGCCGCTGCCCTGGTCCTCCGCCCAGGCGACCAAAGCGCGGCCCCCGAGATCATAGGCCGCTGCCGCTCCGCCGGAGGGTGAGCCGCTCCCGGGCACCCACCTCGCGGTCCACGAATCGGCCGCCCCGTCGTAGAGCATGAGCTCCGCGGCGAAGCTCCCGTTCATCAGGAACTCCGTGAGGGGGACGATGGCGTTGCCCGCCCCGTCCATGCTGATCGTCGGCTGCGTCGCGGCGATCCCGCCGAAGACGGGTGCGAGAAGCGTGGGCCCGTGCCATCCGACGCCCGGGTCAAAACGGCTCGCCGCATAGGGCGTACCAAGCTGCACCCGGGCAAGGACAACGGCCGAGCCGTTCGGCGCCATGGCGACCGAGGGCCAAAGGTCGGTGAAGTTCGCGTTCGGGTAGTTGCTCGTGAGGGGCGAGGACGCGGACCAGCCCCAGCCCGGCGAGTAGACCGCCGCCGCGATCCGCGAGTTCGTGCCGTCGCCCCCGTTGCTCTCCCGCCAAGCGGCGACGGCGCCGCCTTGTCCGCCGAGCGCCACAGCCGCGGCGTTCACGGAAGCGAGCGAGCTAAGCTGCGTCGGGGCGCTCCACCCGAGCCCGGCCGCGTACAGGGAGACTTGCATGCGCGTGGCAAAGCCTGTGCTCACCGTCCATGCAAGGGCCGCTCGGCCGGCCCCGTCACCGGCGAGGGCAAGGGACTGCACGGCAGCGCCGGCGTCGTACACAAGCGAGGGACCGCTCCAGCCGACGCCTTCGGCGTACCAGTTGACCGACACGTTGTTGGCTCCCACCCATGCGGCAAGGAAGCGGTCGCTGCCAACCGCGGCCACCCGCGCAAGGCTAACCGTCGCGCCCCATGAAACGTTGGAGGTCGCGCCCCAGCTGCCGCCGGCGGCGTATGCGCTCGCGGCGATATAGGGGGCCGTGGCCGTGGCCTGGACCCACACCGCAACGGCCGTGCCGTCGGCGGAAACGGCGGTCCGGACCTGTGAGGCGTTCGCCGGCTCGCTCTCGAGGGAGGCGGGGGCGCCCCAGGCGTTTGCCGCCGCGGCAGCTGCCGGCGGCGCGAGCGCCGCGATGGAGGAGGCGGTCACCAGGAGCAGCACGAAGGAAGCCAAGGCGGGTCGAGGGGAGGCCACGTTTGTCACCGAGAGAGCCGGGGAGACAAACCCCCCGAACTGCGCGGGACGGGGTCTCCCGGCTTAAGACGGTTCCCGAACCGGGCACCCTCAAAGGGGCGTGTCGCGGGCGGGGCTATCGAGCGGCGCTACCGGGGCCAATCCTGGCGAAATGCCATAAGTCCGGAGAGTCGGTTGCCGCGCCATGGCCCACATCGACGTGACCCCGGGGGTAGCTGGCATCCGATCGCTCTTCCTTACGCACCCGCACACTGCGCGACCGCTTTGCGACTTCTCCGAGGCGCTCCTGCGCGGGCCCTCGCCGCTCACGCCGGCCGAGCGCGAACTCATCGCGTCGTACGTCTCGACACGCAACCAGTGCGTCTTCTGTGCGACGGCCCACAGCGCAACGGCCGCGCACCTGCTCGGCGGCGACTCGAAGCTCGTCGCCGCAGTCACGAGCCACCCCGAGGCGGCGGCGATCTCGCCCAAGATGAAGGCCCTGCTCCACATCGCCGGGAAGGTCGCCAAGGACGCACGCAGCGTGAGCCCCGCGGATGTCGCGGCGGCGCGCGCGCAGGGCGCGGGGGACGGCGACATCCACGATACCGTCCTTGTCGCGGCGGCGTTTTGCATGTTCAACCGGTACGTCGACGGGCTTGCGGCTTGGACGCCGAACGACCCCAAAATCTACGACGAGATCGGAAGCCGCCTCGCCCGCGAGGGCTACCTCACCGTGCCTGGGGTGCTGCGCCCGTGAAGGGCGCGGCCAGCCCCAAGTGAGCCGCCTCGGGAACTCACGCGTGGCCGGCGTGCAGCCGTGCGCGGTTGGCGAGGATTGCGCTCCCGCTCGCGACCAAGAAGGGCACCATGTAGTTCAGGAGGATGCGCGCCGGGTCGGGCCCCTCGAGGCCGGGCACCTGCGGCCGCACGTTGATTCCCACCAGGGCGGTGCCCACAATGAGGCTGATGACCATGCAGCGGACAAAGTCGCGCCGCGAGTAGAGCCCGCCCAAGAACCCGGCGGAGGCCCGGGGCGCCGCCGGGCCGTCGCGCACGATCGCCTCGACGCCCGCCGCGCGTCCGGCCGCCGCGTCCGCGGTCTGCGCCCGCGCGCCGCGTTTCCGCAGCGCGGCGTCGTGGCGGCGCGCCTCATCGTGGGATACCACGAGCGTCGACCGCCGGATGAGCCCCACATACCGGGACGAAAAAGACGCGCCGCGCCTTGCCTCAAAAAAGGCCCCGGCCGCTCCGAGCACGCGCTCGTCCACGACCGCCTCGAAGCGCCCCTGGACCGCGAAGGCCACGAGCCTCGCGGCCTCGGACTGTGGGCGCTCGACCGCCCGGATGAGCACGCCGGCGTCAAGGAACGCGCGCATGGGTGGCCCTCCGGATCCCCTCGGCAAGCGCGCCGTCCGACAGCGGCCGCTGCGCGGCCTCTTTCTGCAGGCTGCGCAGGAGGTCCGTCTCATCGACAAGGCCCTCCCGCCGGCCGTACTCGAGGAGCGCGAGTTCGACGGCCTCGTCGGCCGTCATCGCCTTGCCGTGGCGCACCATGCGGCTCGCCACGCGAGCGGGCGCGCCCCGAAGGCGCACGTGGGTCGGCTTTGGCATGTCCGTTCGCGCCTTGATTGGCCACCCTCAATTAGACTTGGCGGGGAAAGCCGCTCTTAGCCGGAGCGCACGGGCGCGCCCACGGGCACGAGGTCTTCGACCTCGATGCGCCCGTGCTTGAAGATCCGGTCGTCCACGGGGACCGCCTCCCAGGCGTCGGGCGGGGGCGCGTGGAGGAGCTTCCGCGCCTTCTCGCCGTCCAGCGCCTCCATCCACTTGTCCATCTCGCCCCGCTCGAGCGCGCACACTTGCCGGTCGTGGAACCTCTTGAAGAAGGCGTTCGGCGCCGTCGTCACGATCGCCGCGCAGATGCGCATCTCCCCTTTCATGTTCCGCTCGCCCCAGAGACCGGGCATCACGATGGGCTTGCCGTCGACGCGGCGGAACCAGTAGCTCGTTTTTGTGGGCGCCTTGACCTGCTCATAGATCCCCGTCGAGACGAAGAGCGCGGGCTTCCTCCCCAGCATGGACTTCCACATCGGGCTCTCGGTCAGCCGGTCGTCGCGCGCGTTGCCGATCGGCCGACCCGCGCCCACATCGAACCCCCAGCGGGCGCGCACGATCGTGCGGCCCTCGGGCTTGTTGATCGCGATCGGGAGCGTGGTGGTGAGGCGCACGACGGGGTGGGGGATCCAGGTGTCGTCGTACTCCCAGCGGGTCGTGCCGAGGGCGTCCTGGATGTCGATGTCCGCCGCGGTGAGCCCAATGAGCCCGGCCACGAGGGCCGCGAGCGCGCCCTACGCCGTTAACCCTTCCCCGCACTCCCGGAGGCGTGCAAATCGAAACGTCCAAATATGTCAGCCGGTCAGCCATCCGCCAGACGCTGCGCGGGGGAAGCCCCTTTGATGACCCAAGGACCCGGTGCACATCGACGCGCCCGTTGCCTCGCGCTCGGGCTGCTCGCTGCCGCCGGGAGCATGCTTTCCGTTGGGGCGGCGCTCGGCGCCGACCCAACGACCATGGCAACGCTCGTGGAAAAGCCGCTGCCGTTTGACGTGGCCCTGTCCGCAGCATTCCCGGAGGCAACCCTCCTTGCGGCAGCGCCCGGAACCAACGGGACTTTGCACGCCGTCGTCCTGGAGTCCGACGTCGACCCCAACGCCATCCCGTTCCTCCGATACGTTTGGCTGAATGCGACCACGGGCGAGCCACTGGAATCGCGCTCGTTCAGCTCGCTCGGCGAGGGCTTCCCTTGCCTCGGCGGTTGCGCGGCCGTCTGGGCGCGGGGCGGTACGGTCGTCGTGGCGCTCGGCCTCTATGCCAACCGCATCGACCTGTTCTTCTTCGACGAGGGGAATGCTGACGCTTGGGTTGAGCGGCGCACGCCCGTCCCCTATAGCCCCGTGAGCGCTTCGCAGAACCTGGTTGGACTCGTTGTCGCGGCAGATGATCGCCCCGGCGCCCACCCTCAGGTCGTGTGGGAGCGCTCCAACTACCCGCCGCAAAACGTGGTTACCGAGATCGGCGTCATTGACGCCGACCCGTGGAACGGGAGCGCGTCGCCCCCACGCACGCTCCTAACGGTTCTTAACAAGAGCATCGAAGCGGCGCCAGGCTTCGGTTGGCACGGGTGGCTCGACACCGGACGGCTCGTGATGAGTCCCTTGGCCGCGGCCGTCGGTGCCGACGGGCTGTGGGTGTTCTTCGCAGCGTCCCCTGCCCCCTACAACAACGCGGCTGGCCTCCATTGGTACGCGCTCTCCCCGCCGGGAAACGTGACGGAGATCGGATCCCTGGGGGCCTCCTCCGTGGCGTTCCTCTCCGCCGCCATCGCACGCGACGGTTCCCTGGCGGCGGCCGCGTACGCCTCGTCGGCCGCCGCCGCTCCGTCCCTGCTCGTGTCCGGCGTGTTCTCTTGGGTTCAAGTCGCCGGCGGGGGACTCAACGCATCGTGGTCGGGGGCGGCCGAAGCGCCGGCCACCGGGGTGTCCCTCGTAAGCGACGGCGCCTCCGTGACCGCCTTTTCGACCGACATCGGCAGCGACCCCGCGGGCCCGACGCACGTCGTCCGCCAGAGCACTGGATGGCCCGGGCCCCCCGTCGTGACAACGATCGAAGCGGGGCCTGACCCGCTCGTGATCGTGGCGGGCTTCCGGGACGGCGCCGACGCGACGCTCGCGGCGCTTCGGTTTCCCGGACCCAGCGGCGTCAACCACACGGTCGCCCCGACCCACCGCACGAATTCGACCTACGGCCCACAATGGCCCGTCTTGTGGCGCTTCGACGGCAGCGGTGCCAGGCTTCAGGCCTTCGGTTCATGGCACCTTCTCGTCGCGTCGACGCTCACATCGATCTCCCGCGCAACCCTCGCCGACGGGAGCGAGGCGGTCGCAGCCGTGTTCCTTGAAAACGGCACCCCGCGCCTGCGCCTTTTTTCGGCGCCGGCCGCGGGGGGCCCGTACACCGCGCTTGTGGCGCCCACCCTGTGGGGGGAGGTATCGGCCGCCCGGATCGTCCCGCACGCCGTCGGCGCCGTCGTGGCCTTGGAACTCGTCTTTCCCCGGCTGGAACAGTGGTTCTTCTTTTCGAGCGGGAGTTGGTCGTGGCCCGGCTATTCGATCTTCGCCTACTTCACGCTGAGCGCCTCCGGTTCGCCCGGCCCCCTCGTCTTCCTCAACTCGACCGTGCGGCCGGCCACAACGGGGCTTTGGTGGCGGCTTGAACCCGACACCCCCGATCCGCTCCTCATCCACCCCCTCGGCCTCTTCACGCTCCAGCCCGAGTCAGGCAGGTGGACGCTCGTCCGCGCCTTCCCGCCACAGTACTACCTGTATGACACGGCCCTGTGGAACAGGTCCCGCGTCTCGGATGTCTTCCTGCAGGACCGCGACGGGTGGCGCAACGACGGCACCGTGACCAAGCACGCCATCGCCTTTTGGATGCGGGGCGCAGACCTTTACGCTGCGCTGCCGGTCCTTGTGTGGTCGCCGTGCTACTGCCTGAAGATCCAAATCACGCGAATGTCGGGCAATGGAACGGTGACCACGTTCGAGCAAAACCTCACGGCGGGCGCAGGCAACGACACGGTTGTTACCTACCTCACCGGCGATGTACTGCTGTTGGACAAGGCTGCGGATTCCGTGCGCCTCGCGGTGCTCGTCCGCCAGGCCCTCTTTTGGGAGCGGCTCTTCGAGGTGACCTTCAACGAGACCTCGTGGCAGATTGCAGGCGCCCCCTTGGTTTGGTCTTCAGACAAGCCCGACCTTGGATTCAGCCTTCACCCGCTGCGGCAAACCCCGGACGGGTACGCGCTGCTCCACAACGACGAGTCGTACGGAGCCTCGACCTACTCCACCCCGTTCATGGTTGCGTTTTCGGAGGTGGTGTTTGCAAACGCCTCGGGCTTTTGGCGCGCGCCCGTCGTCGCCCCGCCGACGACCTACGACTACACGGGCGAGCCCTTGCGCTACGCGCGGAGCCCCAGGCCTGCCGGGATCGTCGAGTGGTCGGTCCTTGGAGCGCCGGGTGCCGCGCGCGTTCTCTTCGGGGAGCCGAACCGACCGCACTTCTTGGGACCGAACGGCCGCCCGGCGACCCCCCACCTGCAGTTGCCCGACGATGGCTCGTGGATCAACGGCACCCAGGTCAACCTCCAGATCCAGACATTCGGGGATCCAGACTCCGACCCGCTCACAGCCATCTTCACCCTCTACGACGCCAGGGGGCGCTGGCTGGAGGAGGTGCGCATTCCGGGAAACGTCCTCAACCTCACCCTTGCCGATGGCTGGTACGCGTGGACTGCCGCGGTCACGGACGGCGTCAACACGGTGCCCGCGCCTGAGGTTTTCACTTTCCGGTTGGACAACCGCCCCCCCCTCGCGGTGCCGGGCGGCCCCTATGCGGTCTTCCCGGGTGACGGCCTCATCTTGGACGGGAGCCTGTCGGAGGATGGGTGGGGAATCGCCAACTTCCACTGGCGCCTTACCGCCCCGCCCGGGTCTGGCTTGCTTGACCTGGACCTCTCGTCGCCGTCGCCAACGGCCGTCGTACCGTGGGCCCTCCTGTTGCCGTACTTCGCCTGGGCCGACACCCTGCCAATCGAGCTTACAGTCACGGACCCTTCGGGGCGCCAGGGCGCCGCGTCCACTTGGGTCCGCCTCATCGGCCTCTCCACGCCTCCGACCGTCGATCCCGTCCTCCTCACGGCAGCGCCCGTCGAAGGCTCGCCGGTGCGAATGGCCGCCAACGCCTCGTGGGGCAACTTCTCATTCCACTGGGCGGAGGGGGAGCCGCCCGGGTCCGCCTTGACCGTCTTCTGGCAACTCTCCGACGGGACTGCGCTCGCAGGAATCGACGTCACCTTCGTGCCCCCTGATTCAGGCGATTGGGTGGTGCTCGTGCGCGCCGTTTTCGCCGGCGGCGGCGTCGCGTCTTCCAACCTCAGCTTTGCCGTTGCGAACCTGCCGCCGACCGTCTCGCTCACGGGCCCGCTCACGCTCGCCGAAGGGCAAGAGGGCAGTTTCGAGGCGGCTGCCTCCGATCCATCGGCAATCGATCGGGCGGCCCTCGGCCTCGAATGGTCCGTGGACGGGGGGCTTGAAATCGTCGAGCAAAGCGGGACCCACCTGGAAGTGCGGGCGAAAACGGACGGCGTGGCCGCGGTGCGCGTCACGGCGCGCGACCCGGACGGGGCAAACGCAAGTGATGAAGTGGCGCTCGCTGTGACGGAGGTGTCCGCGGCCGCGACCGGGCTCACGGTCACCGGCAAGGGGACCTCGTGGCTGAACCTCAGCTGGGACCCCTTCGCCGAGGAAGATCCGGTCAGCTACGAACTCAGCGCGTGGTTCCTCAACGGGACGCGCGCCGCCTTGGTCGCCGCGCAATGGTCAGCCGGCGGCCCTAACGAGGGGACCCTTGACGGCCTCGTGTCCAACACAAGCTTCCGCCTCGAGTTGGTCGTCATCGCCAAAGGTGGCGTCCGCTCCACTCCCGCCACCGCATTCGGGAACACTTCGGCTCTCCCTCCGGCGCCTCCGCCTGCGCCACCACCGCCCCCGCCGCCACCACCGCCACCACCGGCCGAGACCGCTTCGACCGCGACGATTTCGTCCGACCTGCCCTGGCTGGTCGTGCTGCTCCTCCTCGGTGCCGTCGGCGTGCTTGCCGTGGCCCTGGCGCGCGAGCGCCATCGGAAGCCCCCGGTGTGACGCGGGCGGCCCCGCGCGGAGCCGCCGTCTGGCGCACGCGCCTCCTGACGCACGTTTGAAGTACCCGCGAATCGAAAGGATCAGCGATGGCCGGCGTCATCGGACTGCGGGGCCCGGACATAGCCAAGCGCGAGGCGCTGCGCGGCTACGAGGTCGAGTTTGTCGACGCCGACCGGCCCTACATCCGGCCCCACACGGGCGCGCCGGTCCTCACGATCAAGGACGGCAAGCCGGAGGTCGAGCGCCATGTCTTCGGCTTTTCGAAGCGTTTCTCCTCGTTCAACGCGCGCGACGACAAACTCGAGGCAAGCAAAATGTGGTCGACGATGTTCGGGAAACACCACGGCGTGTGCCCCGTGTCCTACATCCTCGAGTGGGGCGACCTCGGGGGCGGGAAGAAGCCCTTCCGGATCGAGCGCGCCGACGGGGCGGCGATGGCGGTGCCGGCGCTTGTCGGCGCCTACTGGGACGACAAGACGAAGCGGGGGTTCGCGCTCGTGACCATCGTGCCGAACAAGTTCGTCGGCACGTTCCACGACCGCATGGTCGGCCAACTGCCCGACGAGGCCATCGATGTCTGGCTGAAGCCCACGGAGCACTCGAAGGCCGAACTCCACGCGCTCCTCAAGGCGCCGCCCGATGAGGAACTCGTCGCCTACCCGCTCAAGGACGACGTGGGCAAAGCCCGCTTCGACGACGCAAGCGCCGTCGAGGCGGTGGGGCCCGCGATTCTATGGGCCGATCTCCGGGGGAAGAAAACCTGAGGGCCTGGTAAACTCGGGCTTCGCCGCACCCGTGATGCGCCGCGTCGCGGGGGCCAAGGGCGAGGGTGCCCTGCCCCGCAGCCAGTCGAGGACCCGGTCTTCCTCGTAGCCAAACGGCGCGAGCAGGGTCTCGACCGAACGGGCAAGGAGCCGCAGGTAGTGGTCGACGTGGTAGAGCGGCTGCGTGCTGGGGCCCCACGGCCCCTCCTCGCCGAGGAGCTCGACGGGCGTCTGGCGCGCGGCCCCCGGGCCCGCTTTGCGCGCCACGACGAGCTTCACGTACTCGCCGGCCTGCCGCTTCGTCCCCGCGGCCTCAAGCCGTTGAAGCGCGCGCTTCGTGTTCGTCGCCGCGCGGTACTCGTGGACCGCGCGCGTCGTCTGGACCATGAGGCCGAGGTCCTCCGTCTTCACGGCGCGCTCGCGCAAGCGGTCGGCGGCCTTCTTCGCCTCGGCAAGCGCCTGCGGCAGCTTCGCGCGGAACTCCGCCGCGTCCCTGGCCCTCGAAAGGACATCGAGCATCGCCTGCTGCGCGTCGTAGATCCACGGCGGCGTGATGTGCTTCTGCACATCGATGCCCCGCACCTTGAGCCGCCCGTCCTCGAAGAGCCCGAAGTACCGGTTCGGGACGCCGACCTCGCTTGCGGTCGAGTGCGTCTTCGAAGGGAGGAAGACGACCCACTTGTAGACGCCCTCCACGTCCATCGGCAGGCCGACCTCCGTCGCGATCCGCCGCGCGACCTTGCGCGCCTCGGAGCGCGTCACGCCGCGCTTCTGGAGGAACGCGCAGTCCGTCATCGCGTGGACCATCTCGAAGCCCATCTCGCGCGCGACCTCGCGCGCCCGCGTCATCCCCGCGCGCCCGTAGCACTGGATCGCCTGGTGGACCTCCGCGCAGCCGAAGCGCGCGTTGCGGTAACGGAAGTAGCCGAAGCACACGACGCCAAGCGCCTTCTGCTCGGACTTCACCGCGCGAGCGCGCGCAAGCAGGTCGCCGTCCACGTCCCCCACGGCCTCGGCCCGCCGTATGATCGCCTTGACCCACGCCCGGTGCGGCTGGAGCTTCCTCAGGATCTCCGACTGGTGGCCCGCGTGGCGCCTGCACACGTGGAGCCCGAGCTCGGGGATGACGGGGCCGTCGGGGCAGCACGCGCAGTTGATCGTGTCGCTGCTGAGGTTGTGCCGGACCACGATCGACGGGTAGTAGCCGCTGAAGTCGCAGGCCGCCACGTCCTCGAAGATGCCGGGCGTGGGATTCATGATCTGGCCGCCGCGGTCGACGGCGCACAGCGTCGAGGCGTCCTTCCAGTCCTCCGCGAGGTTGCGCTTCCACGGCAGCGCGAC
>JBGPNV010000047.1:0-12373 GCA_041487695.1 Thermoplasmata archaeon
AGAGCGCGGCGATCGACACCCCGAAGAGGAGCACCCCGACGACCCACTGGAGCTCGCGCGGTTTCTTGTACGACGCGGACGCAAAAACACGGAACATGTGCAGGAGGACCGCGACAAACATGGCCTGCGCCGCCCAAAAGTGGATGTTGCGGACAAAGCCAAGGGCCGGGTCGGCGGCTATCGTGTGGACGCTCCCGTTGGCATCGGCCGCCGAGGGGTGGTAGAACTGCGTGAGCACGACCCCCGTGAGCAGGAGGACGAGGAAGCTCACGAACGCCGTGCCCCCAAGCGTGTAGGGGATGGTGTTCGCATGCTCGGGGACGTCGTACTTGAGAGCGGAGACGCCGAGCCGGTCGTCGAGGAAGGTCCACAGGCGCTCCAGGGGCCCCTGGGGCTTTTTACCCTCCGGCGCGTCGGCCGCAGGGCCGCTCATGGTGCCCGCCTCCTTAGCATCGGGAGGCTCATCCAAGTGAGGGCCACCCCAAGGGCCACCACGGCGATGAGCGCGGGTACAGGCGAGGCCTGGGAGGCGAAGAGCGTCCCAATTTCGGCCGAGGAGTCCTGGGGCCGGTCGAGGAAGATCCGGAAGAACATCTCGGCACCCTCGTCCAGCGTGTGGGGAGACTCCGTGTCGGTTTCGTTGTAGGCGACCGCAAAGGTGTGGATGGCCCCGATGTCGAGGGGCGGGTCGTAGGCGTCGCCCGTCTCGAGTGGGAGGGCAAGCTCGACCGTCGTCCGGCCGTCGTGCGCGCGGGCGCCTGCAACGTACTCCTCGCTCGTGCCGTTCACGTCGGCGTCGGGCTCATTTTCGAGTTCGGCCGTGAGGTTCTCCGCGTAGGCATCGGTGATGGCCAGCGTTCCGTTGTCCATCACCATGGACACGACCTGAGCCGGGCCCTCACCGATCTCAGACCATGCAACGGCGGCCCAGCCGGACCCCGGGTAGTCGAGCGCGACGAAGAGCGTCTCGTTGTCGTGTGCGACGTGGAAGGAGGCGCCGCCATCCAGTTCGTAAAGCGAGTGCTCGGGCCACTCGGACGCTGCGACCTCTCCGTCCGGCGTGGGCGCGCTGGACACAAAAGGGGCCTGGATCAGCATGGCCTTGTGGAAGATCATGTTGTCCGCGGTTACGGCGCCCGTCCCGTGCGCCTGGACGACCGTCGATGAGAGGAGGGCCGCCACGAGCACGGCTAGCGCCGGGGCAAGGCGTTTGGGCCCAAGGCGGTGGGGCCTCTGGCGGGTGGTGCGTGTAGTCCTTTCGTGCATTTTGGTTGCCTCTTAACGGATAATCCTTCATGACCTTTGGTGCGGAACCCCCCTCCGACGTTTCGGTGCTGCCAGCCTCAAGACAGGAAGAGCAGCGTGAGCATCCCAAGGCCGACCATCATCGTCCCCATCATACCGTTCATCGCGTCGTGGTGCGCGTGGCGGAAGTGCGCGATCCGGTTGAAGCTGCGCCGGTTGGCCGCAAGCGCGAGCACGACAAGCAGGGGCGCGACGAACATCAGGTTGTAGAGCGCGAGGTAGCCCACGCCCGTCCAGGCCGTCGAAGTTGCCGAAATGAGGGCGAGGACGCCGAGGTAAACCGTGCCGCTGCACGGGACCGCGCAGAGCGCAATGAGCACGCCGCCTGCAAACGCCGCCGGCACTGTGGCGGCCTTCAACCGCCCTTCCGCGAAGCGGTGGAGGGAGGAAGGCATCGCGAGCGAGAACGGGAACTCGGGGTAGGCGAGCGGCAGGAGCGCGAGGAAACCGACGAGGATCACAAGGACGGCGGCGACCTTGCCGATGAGGTGGCTCTGCTGGAGCCACGCGACGGTCCCGAGGAAACCGAGACCAAGCGCGAAGTACGCGAGGTAGATCCCGAGGATGAAAACGCCCCCGACGAGGAGGAGGCGCATGCGGGTCTCGCGGACGTTCGCCTCGCGGCCCGCGGCCTCCGCCTTCGTCTTGACCTGCGTGACGGTGTAGGAGACGAAGAGGAGCAGGAGGGCGAACGAACAGGGCATAAAGCCGTCGAGCAGGCCCGCGCCCACAACCGTCGGGAGCGTGAGGTTGGACGGGTCGAGCGCCGCGGCGGGAGCCGCCACAGCAACGAGGGCCGCGGCGGCCGCGCCCGTGGAGGGCAATGCCGTTCGCGCCTTCACGGTGTCACCTTAAGGCGACCCTGCATCGACGGGCTCTCCTTGCCCCCGCAGCAGATGCCGCAGTACCACATGAAGTCGCCCGCCTGCGAAGGGATGAATTCGAAGACGAGCTGGCTCTGCGGCTTCACCGTCTCGTTCACGCCGAGTTGCTCGAGGACGAAGTTGTGGTACCCGCCGCCGTCGGCGTGCCACGGTCCGTCAGGGTTGATGAGGTCGACCTTGACGGCCTCGCCGACGCGGACGGTGAGCGTGTTTGGCGAGAAGCCCATCATGTCGATGCGCATCACGTGCGCATTGGGGTCGATCGGCGTGTTGTCCTTGAGAGCGCCCGTAAGGAGCGCGGCGCCCGCCAAAGTCACGGCAAGCGCAAGGGCGACGAACCCCGCGCGCAGCAGCCTGCGCTTGCGGCGTGCGCGAACGCGCACATTCTCGTGGTGGCCGTTTGAGGTCCGTGGATTGGGGCTTGCACGCTCGTCGGACATATTGACCGGCATATGAACCGGGCCGGAGGTAATCTCGGCTTTCTCCTTAGGGTAAATGCTCGGCGCGCAGCCCATTTGAAGAAACCCCTTTACGTTTGTCAATGCCCCTGGAGCTACGGCGAGGGAGCGGGTTGGCGCGCCCGATTCCCCCATCCGCCCCGGCGTGATTTACCCTTGGAAGGGGAATCCGCTACCGCCTGCCAATGGACGGAGACCAAGGCCCAGTCCACTCGGCCTCAAGGAGGCGGCCGGGGGGCGAGCGGCCACGCTCGAGGCTCGAAGGCCAGCCGCCGGCTCGAAGAGGGTCCACTCGCGCGCCGCGAGGCTCCCTTTCGAGTCCGGGCCTTTCCCGGCTCGCGCCACCCGGCGACGCAAACGGCCCCTCGTGGCAAAGGTCGGCCCTTCAGTGGCAAGCGCCGCCCATCATGGCCTGGCACTGAGCGGGGTCCATCGAGCCGCTTGCCATCATCGACTGGCACGGCTCCTGCGACATCTGGCCACTCGCCATCATCGCTTGGCACTGCTCCTGGTTCATGGTCTGGTTGCCCGAGCCCATCATCGCGCCACAACCGCCCGCTCCCATCATCGCGCCGTTCGTCATGCCGCCGCTCATCGAGCCGCCCCCCATCATCCCGCCGTTCATCATGCCGCCGTTCATCATGCCGCCCCCCATCATCCCCACGCCCATCCCGAGCATCCCGGAGGTGGAGGCTGCGATGGCCACCGCCGTCAGGGCGGTTACTGCAACGGCTGTTCCGACCAATGTCAATGATGTCCTTCGCGAGAAATTCATACGCTCGTCCTCATGAGATCATGGGACGCAAGAGCACAAGGAACCTCGCTGAAAAGCGCCGAAACCCTTTGCAGCCCCTTGCAAAAGGTCTTGCAAAAGGCCGCCACTCAAATACTACGGCCCGCCGCCAGGCCGGGTGAGCAACCGTACGCGGTTCGTCATCCCTTCACGCTCCCTCACGATGAGCCCCTTCGCTTCCAGCCGATCAAGCGTCCGGGTGACCTTGGACCGTGAGAAACCGTCCCGCTGCCCGATGTCCTTCTGGAGCGCCGCGCCCCCCTTTTCCTTGATCTCGAGGAAGAGGAGCCGCTCGTCGCGGTCGAGGAGGCGGAGCGCCACGGCCTCGAGCTCGGAGGAAGGCGCAGGGGGCGGGGCGGGCGGCTCCGCGGCAACGGCGACAGGCTGACTTGGGACTCCGGAGGGAGGGGTGCCCGCGCCATTGCCTTCCCGGGCCGTCTGAGGGCGGAGGGTCGCCCCCCGGCGCAAGGTGAGCACGATGGCCCCTCCGGCCAACGCGAGGAGGAAGACCACGAGCGCCCAGCTGCCCGCGCCAATCCCTTGCCCCGGGGGCCCTCCCATCATGCCCCCGTACCCCATCATGGGACCCATCAGGACAAGGGCGGCCGCCACGACCAGCAAGAGAGCCACGAGGAAACCCGTAAGCAGGTAGGTTCCAGGGCTGGGGGGGCCCTGTGGTCGCGCGGCTCCCGAGCCCGTTTTGGATCCCCGGACGTGGAGCCAGCAGAGGCGCCATAAAAGCTCCGCCCTTGCGGCGGCGCGGCAGGTGCGCGCGCGGCTGCCTGCGCGCCGCGGTCCGTCGCCTTGGCCCGACCGTCACAAGGTGCCCTCCGCCCGAGCCTTTACATTTGTCAGGCGCAAGCCCCTATTACTTGCCGGCCAATGCCCTTTCCGTGATCGCGTGGCCTTCACAGACGGGACCCGTTCGTCAACCTCATCATTTCCCCTTGCTCGCGCGCCCGCAGCCAACCCTCCGCATTTCGATTCCCGCGGGCACGAGACGGAGCACCCCCTCCCAGGGAATTCCCTCCGGAAGGTCGCGATGGCTGCCGCAGTCTTCGCAGTCCCGGCTGCCGCCGCCCTCGCCCTTGGCGCCGGCGTCTCGACCGCCGCGCTCCTCCTTGCCTTGTCGCTCTGCGCCGGCTCTCACCTATTCATGGGCCACGGAGGTCACGAAGGCCGTTCGGGGCATGGGTGAAAGGGAAACATGGAAAGGAGGAGATGGACCTTGAAAATGGGCGGAATGAACCTGATGACGGACCCTGTGTGCGGCATGAAGATCGACCCCGACCGGGCGGCGGGCAAAGAGGACCACGAAGGCCGGGTATTCTACTTCTGTTCGGTGCGCTGCGCCCGCATGTTTCGCGAAAGCCCCCACCGGTACGGGCACGCGGCCTAGGGCGAGCCTCCGCCTTTCGCGCCGCGCCTGCGTTGCCAGAGAACGAGACCAACGCCGGCCGCGGCCGCGATCGCGACGCCGACGATCAGGAGGAGCGTGCTGTCCCCCGCAGGCGCGACGGCCCCGCCCGGCGTGCCCGCCGCCGCCGCGGGCGCGACCCCTGCGACTGTGATCCAGGAGCCCCCGGAGGGTCGGTCAAAGGCGAGCGTGACCGTCCCGCCTGCCTCGGTGCGCGTGGCATTGACGACCGCCCCGTCGACGCTCACCGTGTAGGGCCCCTCGAGGAGCCCGGCCGGGATGACGACCTGCGTAGGGCCTCCGGCGCCGTCGTCGCCGATCGCGATGACCCCCGACTCGCTGTCGTAGGCGAGTCCCGTGAAGGCGCCGCCGCTTGCGGTCACCGTCGCCGAGGCGCCCCCGCGCGGCACCGCGTAGGACGAGGAGGTCCCCGACGACGAGACCTTCGTCGCGGGCGTGAACGGGTCGGGCCCCGCAAACGTCTGGGGCACGGCAAAGTGCAGGGGTGTGATGGGGCTGCCGGAGGCCGCCGTGCCGGCAATGCTCGACGCGGCGATCTCGACCCCGTCGCCCCCGACCACGGAGGAGGTGACCGTGTAGGGCCCCGTGCCCGTCCCCACGCCCGTGACGGCATAGTCGCCGGCTGCGGCTTCGCTGGTCTGGACCTGGATGTACTGGGGTTCCGTGCCTGCGCCCGAGTAGATCGCGCCATCGCCGAAGTCGTTGACCTCGGTATGGTTGGCCACATCGTAGCCGACGCGCCGGCCGTCGGGAGCCGTGAGCAGCAGGTTGATCGGCGAGTTGCCCGAGATCGAGAGGCTCACGGTGCCCGCGAAGCTGTTGATCAGGCACTTCTGGCTGACGCTGAAGGGGTTGGGCCCAAAGAACTCCCAGTGCGGGAGGTCGGGCGTCTTGGCGAATAGGTACGGGCGGCACATGCCGTACAACGAGGCGATCCAGTCGAGCTTCGTGTTGTTGGGGGTGAAGGTGATGTCAGCGGCGCGCTCATCCACGTGGCCGCATTGCGTGAGCGGCGGCTCCCAACAGATGAAGATGAGGCGGATCGCAAGCCCCGTGACGTTGGCCCACTTGAATTTGATGTCGTGCGTATCGATCTCCGCGTTGATGGCGTCGATGGACGGGCGGAAGGCGTCGGTGAGTTCCGGGCGGTTCTTCAGCGTGTCGTGGATCTGGAGCGCGCACAGGTAGAGGTCGGCGAAGTGTGCCTGGTAGAGCACGGGCCGATAGGCCGAGTTGATCTGCCCGGTGTACCCCCATTTGGCCATGATCCGCACGAACGCCTCCATTTTCTCCTTGAGGCCGCCCGGGGCCGACTGGGCTCCGGTCCAGTTAAGTCTCTGGCCGTCTTCGAACGTCTGGGCAAGCTCGATGGCGGCGTCCCGTTTCGAGGGGTCGCGGAGGTATTTCTCGGCAAGTTCGCCGAAGGACTTGACCGCGCAGTCGAGGCGGTCCCACGAGAAGCTCTCTTCGTAGTAGTGGTCGAGCGTGCAGTTCACCCAGGTGCCGTTCGCGGTCGTGTTCCAAACCCACCACTCCACCGTTACGTTGCCTTCGATCCGGCCGTCGGTGTAATTGGCGCTGAAGGGGGTCTGCCAGATTTGGGAGAGGTTGCAGTTCTTGACGAGGAGGTCATCGGGGCCCACGCAGCGGGTCAAGGAGCCGTTGAGTCCCCGGCCGTTGAAGGCCGCCTCGACGAGGGAGGAGCGGGGGCCGCCCTTGCAGGTGTCGTTCACGAGGGTCGAGGAGATGGAGGTCGAGCCGGCGTCTTGCTGGATTCGGAATTGCGTGAACTTCTCATCCTCCCAGACGCCGTTGAGGTTGGGGGGGTAGGACACGTTTGCGGCGCCGGCGGCCGAGGCAGGCGCGGAGATTGCGGCGGCGAGGAGGGGGAGGAGGAGGGCGGCAGCAAGCAGGGCGGCGACGGCGCGGGCCATGGGGCCAGGGAGGGAGACGTCCGGGTAATAGATGTGGCGGGGCGCCGGCGCCTGGGCGTTGCGTTCCCGGGACTTGGGGGGCGGGGGCCGCCCTCGCGCGGGGGCTCCCGATGAAGGCTTATCTGCCCCCTCTGGACTCGGCTCTGCGTGGCCGGAATCGGCGACCTCCTCATCTGGGCGTTCCTCGTGCTCGTTGCCTCGTCGGCCGCCTTGCGCCTCCTGCACATCCTCGGCAGAGGCGAAGCGCTGCCCTTTGACCGGCGCCGCATGTCGCGCCTGCTCATCTTCGCGGCCCTCGCCGACGCTTTGCTCATCGCGGCCCTGTGGGAGTTCCTATTCCTTACCTCGGACCTCTCGTACTTCTACGTCTGGAGCCACTCCTCGACCGAGCACGAATTCCTCTGGAAGTTCGAGGGCCTCTGGGCGGGCCAAGAAGGCTCGATCTTCCTCTGGGCCACCTCGATGACCGCCGCGCTTTCGATCAACGAGTTCCTCTCGATGCGGCGCGAGGCGAAAGGCAAGGCCCCCAAAGGCTCAGACCCCGCGCGGCTAGCCGACTGGACCGCGTTCTTCGTGGCGACCGTCATCGCGAGCTTCGGAATCGTGCTTGTCGCGTCGAACTGGTTCCGCCTGACGCTCGAGGCCTCCGAGCTTGCCCCCTTCGGGGCGCAATGGATGGCGATGTTCCCTTCGGGCAAGGGCCTCTCGCCCACCCTGCGCACCGAGCTGAACGTGATCCACCCGCCGATCGAGCTCACGGGCTACGCGCTCACCGTGATGCCGATGGCCGCCGCGTTTGCCTACCTGGCGACCGGCGACAAGGGGTGGATCCGCTACTGCGCCTTTTGGACGCGCATCGCATGGGTCTTCCTCACGGTCGGCCTTGCCCTCGGCGGCCTGTGGGCCTACGTCACCCTTAGCTGGGGGGGCTACTGGGCCTGGGACCCCGTCGAGGTCGCTTCCCTCCTGCCTTGGATCGCCACAACCGCGCTCCTCCATGCCCAGATCATGCATAGGCGCTACTCGATGTACCCCCTCGCCGCACCGCTGCTTGCCGCGCTCGCCTTCTCGCTCACGGAGTTCGGGACCTTCGTCACGAGGAGCGGCGTCTGGAACTCCATCCACTCGTTCATCGCAAGCGGTAACGTCTCCCTTGGCGACGCAATCGTCAAGGCGCTCGCGTCGGACATTCGGCTCGCCGTGTTCTTCGCGATGATTTTCGTGCCCTTGGGCATCCTCGTCGTCCTCCTCTCCCATTTCCTCAAGCACCACTACAAGGAGGCGACCTTCCTGCCGCCGCGCAAGCCCGACGAGGACCTCGTCGACTACCTCGTGCAGGACAAGTTCGCGGTGTTCGCGGGGATCTTCGCGCTGTGCGTCATCCTCCTCATGACCTTCATCGTCCTCGTCAAGAACGCCGGCATCGCACCCCAGCCCCAGGAGTACGAGACGAAGCTCGCGCTGCCCCTCTTCGTGATCCTCTTCTTCATGGTGGTGAACTACCTGCGCCGGCCGCTTGGCAACGAGAACGCCCTGCTTGCCGGTGTCGTCGCCGGCTTTGCGGGCGCGATGGCGTTCATCCTCTTCCCCGCCCCCCCGACCGCGCCTTACTACAAGCTCGCGGGGTTCGCGCTGCCGCTCGTGCTCGCGGTCTTCGCGATGAGCGCGCTTCGGATCCGTGGGGCCCTGAAGCGAGGGATCCCGTCGACCTTCAAGGCGCGCGCACGCACGCTTGCCGTGCTCGCCGTCCACCTGGGTGTGGCCTCCGTGGTCCTTGGCTACGCGATGACCTCGGTCTACGCGCACGAGGAGCGGGTCATCCTCCAGGAATCGACCGGCACGCAGCGCGGAGTCACGGACGCCGCGTTCGGGTTCACCTTCAAGCTCACGAACATCTCGAAGGACGGCAACGCGGGCGCCTCCTCGACGGAGTTCTGGGACCGCTTTACCGCGAGGTATGAAATGTACGACGCCTCGGGCGGCCTCGTCCGCTCGAGCCAGACCTTCAAGGTCTACGAGCGGCCGACCTCCGCGCCCTCGCCTGCAAATTTCGCGTTCTCGAACTACAAATCGGCGCCGCTTACGCGCACGGACATCTACAGCACGCTCACGCGCGACCTCTACATCCAGATCAGCAGCCTGCTCCCGGGCACGACGAATGGGTCCGTCGCGGTCGAGCTTTCGATCAAGGAGATCCCGGGAATCTGGGGGATTTGGACCGGCGTGCTGCTCATGGTCGGCGGGATGGTCACCCTCATGAATGTCGAGTACTCGGGGCAGAAGAAGGGCGGCGAGAAGTTCACGCCGGTCGACGACCCTAGGGGGACGCCCTCAAAGGCGCCCGGCGCCAAAGCGCCGACGGAGCCGCCCGCGGTGGAGGCGGGTTCTCCCGCGAAGTAGGCACGCCGGATGGAGCCGGCCGGGCGCCGCGCCGCCTGAGGGAAGGCGCCGGGCGCCCGTCACCCGTGGCTCCCCCCACCCACCAGCGAGGGCCGCGCGAGGGCGGCGGCGCCAACCTGGACGGCCGTCCGTCAGTGGACCCGCGCCACCAAGCCGTCGAACCCGCTGTCAAACGATGCGATCACCTTGGCGTTGCGCTCGTCCATCGTCGCGATTGAGGTGCAGTCTGTGAAGCTCAAGCCCCGCCGAAAGTGGCGTCGGAACAGGGGGAACGCTGCCTTGAACGACCGGTCCGACACGCGAGCGACCGTGAGGGGGGCGGGACCGCCAGGCACCATCGGCCGGCCTGCAAGAGCAAGGATACGGTCCGCGGCCTCCAGGGGAAGGCCCCGGGCCATGACAAGCGTCAGCGCTTCGTCAAGGACGAAGTCGGTCACGAAGGGCGCTCCCCAGGCGCCTTCAAGCGCCCGAGCCAGTAGGGCCCTCGAGTCCCGGTGCCTCGCCTCCCGGGTGCTGACCCACGAGACGAGGACGTCGGTGTCGAGGAGGCAGGTCAACGGCGACCCCTCTTCCTCTTGCCGTAAAGCCCGGCGTCCACGTCACCGATCTCGATTCCGAAGTCCATGGGCAGTTCCATCACGCGCGCGACCTCCGTTTTGGACAAGGGCCGCCATTGGCGCCCCGCCAGGCTCTCCGGCGCGTCTTCGGCCTGGTCCAGCAGGCGTTCGAGCAACTCCCCTTGCGTGATCCGGCGGCCCGTCGCGAGCCGGAGCCGGGCTTGGAGTTCGTCGAATCGGCGCTTTTGCCGCATCTCGATGCGCAAGGTCGTGGCCGCCATGGTTAGAATTCATACAATGCATATATTTCATATGTTCGCTCTCCAAAACCTCCCACAAGGCCCTTCGAAGGCCCCGCCCGCGCAGAGCCGGCCGGCCGCCCCCAAAACATTGAAGTGCGCGTCGCTCCTCGCATCACCCGATGTCCGCGCCCGCGACTAAACGATGTGCTCCCGACCACCTCTAGCGGGAGCCATCAACGGGCCTGTCGGACAGCCAGGTAGTCTAGCGGACTTTTAATCCGCGCGTCGGGGGTTCGAATCCCCCCAGGCCCGCTTTCCTTTCACCGAGGCCTCTTGGTCGATCGCCTTCAGGCTTCCCGCCAGTCGATTCCCACTGTGCGAAGCCCCAGCTTGCACACGAGCGGCATCCGCCGCTTGTGCGCCGCCGCCTCGACGCGGGCGCGCACCCGCTTCACCTTCGCGAGAGAGACCTTGGCTCGCTTCACGATCGTTGCGTCGTCCATCTTGAGCTCGAGCCCCAGGAGGATTCGGTCAAGCTCTTCGTAGGAGACCCCGAGTTCCCCCTCATCGGTTTGGCCGGGCCAGAGCCCCGCCGACGGCGTTTTCTCAATCACGCGCTTGGGCACGCCGAGCTTTGCGGCAAGCTCGCGCACCTGGGTCTTGTAGAGGTCACCGATCGGCAGCAGGTCGCAGCCGCCGTCCCCCCACTTTGTGAAGTACCCCGTAAGCAGCTCGCTCTTGTTCCCGGTGCCGAGCACGAGCGCCTTGCGGTGGTTGGCCTCCGCGTAGAGCGCGGCCATCCGCAAGCGCGCTTTCAGGTTGCCGCGGACCCTGCGCGTCTCGGCCCTCGTGGCCTCGACGAGCGCGAAGTAGGGGACCGTGAGGTCCCGGACCTCGAACGGCACCTTGAACTTCGCGGCCGCCGCCCGGGCGTCATCGCGGTCGCCCTTCGGCGGGCGCTCGATGGGCAGGAAAAAGGTCGCGACCCTCGTGGGGCCCAACGCACGGGCGGCGAGCGCCGCGACCAACGCGCTGTCCACGCCGCCCGAGAGTCCAACCACGACGCCGGAGGCGCCCGCGTCGCCCACGTGGTCTTGGAGGAAGGCCTCGAGCGCGTCGAGCGCGCCCTCCGGGAGCGAGGCACGGAAGGCCATTGGCGAGGGATTGCCCCGGCCGATCATCTAGATTTGGCTTGCGGGCGGGCGGCCCCGCGCCGGAAGGCCTCAAGCGCCCGGTCGCCGGGATTGCGCTCGGCTTAACATCTGCGAGGCATCTTCGGGCCATGAGGCAAAGGACATGCGCATCCTCGGCGCCCAGTGGCGCCCCAAGACGGGCGGCACGGCGGTCAACCTCAAGCGGATGCTCGACCTCGTCGCAGACCGCAAGCCCGACCTCGCGCTCTTCCCCGAAATGTGGCTCACGGGCTACTCCGTGCGCGACCGCGTGATCGAGCTTGCCGAGACCGCCGACGGCCCCTCGGTTGAGGCCGCGTCGAAGGCCGCGCGCAAGCACAAGTCGACGATCGTCTTCGGCTTCCCGGAGCGCGCGCGCGCCCAGCGCGGCGCGATCTACAACTCGGCGGCCGTCTGCACACCCGACGGAGAGGTCGGCGTTTACCGCAAGTGGTTCCTCCCGAACTTCGGCCCCTATGAGGAGAAGGTGCACTTCCACAAGGGCACGGCCGTCCCCGTGTTCGAGACCCCGTTCGGGCGCCTCGGCCTCCAGATCTGCTACGACCTCTTCTTCCCCGAGCTTGCCAAGGTGTCCTGCCTCAAGGGGGCGGAGATCGTGGTGAACATCTCGGCCTCCCCCATCACGGCGCGCTCCCTGTTTGCGCGGATCACCGCCGCCCGCGCGGTCGAGAACGCCGTGTTCTTCGCCTACGTGAACCGCGTAGGGACGGACCTCGGGCTCGTTTTTGCCGGCGGCAGCGCGCTCATCGGACCCCGCGGCGAGTCCATCCAGGAGTTGCCCCTTGTCAAGGAGGGTCTCCTCGACTGCGAGGTTGACCTTGAGGACACCGACCGCGCCCGGCCCTTCCGCCCCACGCTCCGTGACTCGCGCCCCGAGGTCTTTGAGGAAGCCGCCGGGCTCCTGCGCGGGCGCGGGGCGCCGAAGGACGGATGAGTTCTCGCCCCCGCGGGAAGTTTAATAGCCCCCCCTGGGCTCGCCGCACCCGCAGCCCCGTAGTGTAGCGGCCAATCATGCGGGCCTTTGGAGCCTGCGACGGCAGTTCGAATCTGCCCGGGGCTACTCCCCTTCACCCAAGGCGCCTGAGATGGCTCCTTGACCAGTCCTGGCCCAGGATGGCCATGGCTGCCGCCAATCCTCAGGATCTGGTGAAGGCTGAAGGCCCTTAGAC